>DATNFP010000093.1:0-22584 GCA_035606335.1 Flavipsychrobacter sp.
AACAATCGTGGATGCAGAATGAAATACCTGTAATAGTGGCTACTACTGCCTTTGGCATGGGCATAGATAAACCGGATGTCCGTTTGGTATTACACTACGACGCACCGGAACACCTGGAAGCCTATTACCAGGAAGCAGGACGCGCCGGGAGAGATAGTCAGCCATCCAATGCTTTGTTGCTTTATAATAGTAGTGATATTCAAAGATTATCAGATAGTATTGCTTTGCAATTTCCACCTGAAGCATATTTACGCAAGGTGTACCAGGCTGTGACAGAATACCTGCAAATACCCATCGGCAATCAACCCGATCAATATTATCCATTTGATTTAGCAGACTTCTGCAAAAATTTCAAGCTGCAGGCTACTGAGGCATCTTATGCATTGCGTTTGCTGGAGCAGGAAAATCTATGGACGCTTACAGAAGCTGTTTTTAATCCGGCAACTATACAGTTTATTACCGACCGCTATACTCTCGACAACATCTGCAAGCTATATCCTAATCTCGGGTATATAATTACTAATCTATTGCGCATGCATGGTACCATTTTCCAGTATCCGACTACCATACGATTAAGCGCAATTTCAAAACAATTAAAACTAAAAAGGGAAGAAATAGAAGCAAGCCTGCAGCAACTAAGGAACATGCAGATATTGGAATATAATACGCCCAGCGAAGGCCCGCAACTGTTCTTTCATCATTTAAGAGTTGATAGCCGACACTTAATAATAGATATGAAACGTATATCAGTTCTTAGAAAACGGCATGAAACAAGGACTAATGCAATGATGTCGTTTCTAAAAAATGAAAATGAATGCAGGGAACGTATAATACTCAACTACTTTGGAGAGAATGTTCAAGCAGATTGTGGGCATTGCGATATATGCTTAAAAAAGAAAACGGATAAAAAGATTGACAAAAAAGAATTACAGGATATAGTAGATCAAACATTACGGCAAATACCCAATATCACGTTACAACAATTGATAAATGATCAGCCAATCGCAATAAGAGAACAATTGATAGCGTTAGTGCGTGGTATGATTGATGATAAGACCTTGACCCTATCAGAAAATGGCCAAATAACTAAACCCAATAAATAAATTGTTATTATTTTGACTTTCCACATGAATGAAAAAATACGTTTCGCTATAGTGGGCTTTGGCAATATAGGCCGCAGACATGCGGAACATATTATGCAAAACCCAAGCACACAACTTGTTGCTGTGTGCGATAAAGATGCTTCCGTACAATCTAAGATTCCTGGCTATATACCCTTTTATACAGACTTACAAGAAATGCTGCAGCAAGTCAAAGCAGATATGCTTTGTGTTTGTACACCTAATTATCTGCATGAGCCGCATACTATTGCAGGGCTACAAGCCGGACTTCATACAGTAGTTGAAAAACCTATGGCTATGAGTGTGGCTGAGTGCGACAGAATGATAGCCGCAGCCGAAAAGAGCGGCAAAATTATTTTTGCTGTAAAGCAAAACAGGTACAATCCTCCTGTGCAGGCTTTAAAAAATCTTATTGCAAATGGTGAGCTTGGTAAAATATATATGCTACAGGTAAATTGCTTCTGGAACCGTGGGGATGCTTACTATGCAGAGAGCAACTGGCGCGGCACGAAAGATAAAGATGGCGGATGCCTTTTCACTCAATTTAGCCATTTTGTTGATATACTCTACTACCTAAATGGCAAGATCACTTCTGCTTATGGGTGGTTACATAATTACGGTCATCAGCATAATACAGAAGTAGAAGATACAGGCAGCTTTGTGCTGAAAGGAGCAAATGATACTATTATTAATTTCAATTTTACCACCTGTGCATACGATCGTAATATGGAAGGTTCCATTACTTTTTTTGCGGAAAAAGGAACTGTAAAAATTGGTGGCCAATACCTGAATACAATAGAATATCAAAAATTGGAGGCAGTTACTTTACCGCCAATAAATATAACTGCAAAAGCCAACGATTACGGTTTATATCAGGGCTCTATGAGCAATCATGATAAAATAATACAAAATGTTGTAGATGTGCTTCACCACAACCAGCCCGTAATGACCAGCGCTGAAGAAGGCCGCGAAGTAGTAAGCATTATAGAACAGATGTATAGCGGAGCGGTAAAGGTTTAGCAATTATTTCCTTCAGTTTAGAAATCCTTTTTAATTTTTTTTTAAAAGGTTCTAACAAAAAGAGCTGATACCCCGTCAAACTTATAAACACCCTCAAAATCAGCTTTTTTAAACCTTTTAAAATCAAAGAACAATGAAAAGAATCTTTATTTTCATGATTGCTGCGCTTATAGCCCAATCATCTTATGCATGCACAGCATCATTTTCAGAGTCCATTTCCGCCAGTACCGTCACCTTTACCAATGTATCGTCCCCAACTTCAGGTGGTAGTATGTTCCCTGTTTTTTCCCGTTGGGATTTTGGCGACGGCGCTTCTTCATCCGACTGGAGTGCAACACACACTTATTCCGCCACTGGGAGGTACTTAGTTCGATTAATAGTTGCCTATGGAGATAGTATTACCAGGACAATAACATGCGAAGACACCGCTTATGATTCTGTGACAATTACCAGCCTGACGCGCATTATATCAGGGTCAATTATTGTAGACTCTACACTGTCACACTTGACTTATGATACTTTTAAAGTATGGCTGATAACCTATGATTCAACAACTGATATTATTGCAGCAGTTGACTCAGCATACACTGCAGGGTACGATTTTGTGCCTTATCAATTTAATTCTGTTACTGCGGGTAATTACCTCATAAAAGCACAGGACATTTCTACGCCATCTTCAGGTGCTGACTTTGTACCTACTTACCATACCTCAAGCCTTCACTGGAATACTGCAGATTATGTGCTATTTAGTACTGGTATACTATCAGGGCAGGATATTAACATGCAAAATGGCATACCAACAAGCGGTCCGGGCTTTATAGGTGGTAATGTATTGTATGGTGCAGGAAAAATGACTCATAGCACAGGTACAGTAGGCGATCCTGTACCAGGATTACTGATATACCTAATGGATGCATCTAATAAGCTTGTATCAAGTGCTTATACTGACAACAGCGGTAACTACTCATTTAGTAATATACCCACTGGAACCTATACAGTATATCCTGAAAACATCGGTTATACAACTACCCCATGGAGCTCGATAGTTGTTTCAACTGGTACCCCCTCTATAAACACAATTAATTTCAAACAAACATCTACAGCAATCGAGCCAGCTACTACTGCTATCGCAAATGTGAACGAAAGCAATGGCACTATAGCAATTTATCCAAGCCCGAGCGATGGTAATATAAACCTACAATGGGGAAATGTTAGCAGTAAAACAGCCGCTGTCAGTGTAGTGAATATGACTGGTCAAAAAGTTTATCAGGGGGAATTGAATATCAATAGTAATGGGAAAAATCAGCTTAACCTGTCACAATTGCAAAGTGGTATCTATTTTATCAATATTCAGGCAGGCAATATGCAATACAATCAAAAACTTTCCATACAACATTAATCGAAATATTGCGTTCATTATATAATAAGCAAATCCAACTATTTTAAATGAAAAGTCCCTGTTTTGCCAGGGACTTTTTTTATTAAATGTGCGAGAATTGTAATTACCATTTTCTATCCCAATCCCATGAAAAAGGCATTAATATAAGAGATAGTGTTAGATTTGATTTTCCGTTAAGGGAGATCTGCTCTCCTGAGCCATCTGCATTGCCCATATTCAGATATTTTATTGTACCAAAGTTGTACATGGCTCTAACCTTCCAGCAAATACCGGCAAAGAAACCAAATTCTGCTTTTACAAACGGTTGTACAACAAATCCGCCTTTACCTGCCACTGCGATGCTTCCATCTGCATTTATACCCGCAGGTACACCTGTAAATACAATAGCAGGATACCCACCTACACCAAATGTATAGCATGAGCGCTGGTTTTTATTCAGCGTTGCATCACTTCCGAATTTATAATCCATACTTACAGGCAGCCCCATATCAATAGACAGGAAATCAAAATTGTCTGTAACCGAAGATGAAACCTGAAAATCGCCTGTGCTCCATTTGTAAAAGTTACAACGCGCACCCAGGCTGATTGCCAATATGCTGTTTTCACTCATATCACCAACCTTGAAAAAAGTTCCCGCATACATGCCAAAGCTGCTTGTAGCATGTATTTTTTTACTTGCAGAAGTGTCGTAAATGTTACCATACCCATCTGTGGTTTCCACATTATGGAAATAAGTAGCATTTGCTATAGGCAGTGAATACCCGACTTCGTAGCGCAACCAGGAATTTACATTTTTGCCTTCGTCTTTAGCGTGTTTGTATTGGCCATATGTGTTCGCGAAGGAAGAAAATTGTCCATAGGATAAGAGAGGACATAGCAATCCCATGAAAAGGATTATAGGAACCATTTTTTTCATAAAAAGTATTTTTGTTGCGTAAAATAGAAAACGTTTTTCATTTTTTTATTAACTAATTGATAATAATATGTTTACGTTGTATTTGTCATGAACGTATGAGTAATTATTTTCTATCATCTCAAGATGTTTAAATTAATGTTAATTCATATAACTTTGAAACCCATAGCTTCTCTTGAAGAAAACTTTTTCATACATACTGTCTACCTTATTGATGCTCTCACTTAGTGTCAGTACAATATTTTATTATCTATATTTTGACCTTTCAGAATTTCAGGCAAAAAAAGAAGCTCATCTCACTTTAGCAAATCATGTAAATAATTTGCAGGTTTTTAAAATTCCCGCAAAACAATTGAAACAGAATGGACAAGATGAAATCTGGCACGATGGTAAACTATATGATATAGCATCATGCAAGGTAAATGGCGATACTGCTACCATATATGTACTTCATGATAAAGAGGAAGAAAGTATTGTAAGTGAAATCGCCGATTATATAAAGGCCGATTGCCAATATGTAGCTAACGATGGATATAACCATATAGGGCATCGGCATGTACCTGTAATAAAGGAATACAAATACATTACAAGCAGTTATTATTTTAAAATTGTTAGTCTCTTTTCTCCAAAAGATTTTCATCAATTGACAGCGGCATATTTCTCAAATAACTGCCGGGCAGTTATTACGCCTCCTCCCAAAGCATAGCCATTTTTCTAGTTCTATTAATAACAGCTTCTATTTGCTGAAGCTTAATTATTTTATTTACAAATTCCGGTATTATGAAAAATGGATTAAATTCTATTTATACAATTATTCTTTTATTTTTTTCAATAAGCGCATTCTCTCAAAATTCTTTATCAGGCAAAGTAGAAAGTGACAAGACATGGGAACCGATATCGGGCGCAAGTGTATATATCGAAGACTTAAAATTAGGCACACTTGCTAATGAGAATGGAGATTTTGAGTTAAAGAATCTTCCTTCCGGAACTTATGTGGTAGAAGTGCGCTCCTTGGGATATGCAGTATTAGCACAAACAGTAACAATACACGGAAATACAACAGTAAAATTCTCGCTGAAACGAGCTGATTTTGAGGCACAGGAAGTAGTAGTAACAGGCAACGCAATAGCCACTGACCTGGTAAATACTCCTCAGCCAATTACAGAAGTTCCGAATAGCTACCTAATGCAAAATGCATCTACTAATATCATTGACGCAATTTCAAAAGTACCGGGAGTATCTGCCATTACAGATGGACAAAGTATTTCTAAACCTGTAATACGCGGCTTAGGATATAACAGGGTGGTAACAGTAAACGATGGCATACGTCAGGAAGGACAACAATGGGGAGATGAATTTGGCATAGAAGTAGACCCCAATTCAGTTGATAGAGTGGAAATATTAAAGGGTCCTGCGTCATTAGTATATGGATCTGATGCCATAAATGGCGTTATCAATTTGTTGCCTGAAGAGACTCAACCGGAAGGTCAGATCAAAGGAGACATCCTGTACAATTATCAAAGCAATAATGGCCTTATGAATGGCATGGCACATTTGGCAGGTAATATAAAAGGTATAGCATTTAGCGCGCGAATAGATAATACAATGGCTCATGCTTACCAAAATAAATATGATGGTTATGTGCTCAATTCGCAGTTCAGCAATTTCAACTGGGATGGAACAATAGGTGTACATAGAAAATGGGGATTCTCTCAGCTTCATTACAGCTATTTTGATTTGAAAACAGGAATAGTAGATGGGACAAGGGATTCCACAGGTGCTTTTCAACGGCAAACAGGTGTAGATAGTCTTGGCAATCCAATATACACTACTGCGACAAACCAGGAGTTAAAATCTTATACTCCGCTTCTTATCAATCAGCAGATACGACATTATAAACTAGCGTGGGATAATAGTGTTGCAATAGGACAAAGCAGGATCATTGCCAAGGTGGCCTGGCAACAAAACAGGCGACAAGAAAATAACGACCCCTCAATGCCTAATACATCAAATATCTATTATCTGCTGAATACTGTAAATTATGATCTCCGCTATGTATCGCCTACATGGAACAATTTCAATTTTTCCGCAGGCGTAAATGGCATGTATCAAAACTCACAAAATAAGGGTACATTATTACTGATACCTGAATACAACTTACTCGATTTGGGTGCATTTGCTATAGCAAGTAAAAGAATCGGCAAGCTTAATATCAGTGGTGGTGTGAGGTATGACACACGACAATTTAAAGGACACGATGATTATGTTGACTCCGGTGGTAATGAGCTTTCACCAACTGACCCTGCAGCTATTCATCGCTTTACAGGATATAGCTCTAATTTTAATGGAGTTTCAGCAAGTATAGGCGCTACATATCAATTTCCACACGGTATTTATTTAAAAGCGAATGCAGCAAAAGGATTTCGTGCTCCCAATGTTGCAGAATCAGGATCAAACGGCATACATGACGGAACAGTGGTGTATGAAATTGGCAATCCCAATTTAAAACCTGAAAGCAGCCTTGAATTTGATATATCACCCGGCATACAAACAAAAGATGTAACTGCTGAAGTAGACCCATTCATCAATACTATCAACAATTACATCTATCCTAAGCAATTGAAGAGCAAAGATGGTGGTGATTCACTGAATAGCAGCACAATAGGCTTCCCTGAAGCTCCTGTATTCATGTATACGCAAGGGGACGCTGTGTTAACAGGACTTGAAGCAGTGCTTGATATTCACCCTTCAAAGATCAGTTGGTTTGATTGGTATACTGGTTTTAGTACAGTAGATGCTCATTTGAAAAATGTACCTGATTCTGAGAAATATTTGCCATTCACACCACCGGCAAGATTGCGCTCGGAAATAACCTTAACAGCAAAAAAAATCAACAAGACTTTGCATAATACTTATGTACGTCTTGGTGTTTTTTACAGCTTTGAGCAAAATCACGTTTACCAGGCCAGTCAAATTTATGATCAATTATCTGGCTTTGAACAACAAGCAAGCATATCCCCTACTGCCGCCTATACACTACTAAACGCAGGATTAGGAAGTGATATTATGGTACATGGTCGTAAATCATTATCAGTATACATTTCAATTGATAATATCGCAAATACCCCATACATGGATTACATGAGCCGTTTTAAATATTACCCTGTTAATCTGGGTAATGGAGTGGATCGTGTCGGAGTATATAATATGGGAAGAAATATTAGCGTAAAAGTATTGATACCATTGGATTTTAAAGGAACTACAGCCCCTTAACAACCTCTATCATGAGAACAAGCTACCTACTATTTGTAGGTAGCTTATTTATTGTATTAAACCTTTAACAACATCTTGTCAATTTACTCAGTATATTGATGTTACATTTAATTCTAGATACTAAAAGAAAGACCCATATTATAGATTATGACCTGGAAAGACCTTAAATGGCGAACAAGATATTACTTGCAATACTTTCCCTTTACTATAAATACTTTATTATGTGCAGTAGCCATCTGGCTGGCTTATAGATTTCTCCATCAAACAACACCTAAAGGTGAAGAGCCTTCTCCTTTTTTGCCATTCATTATCCTGATGGGAAAAATGACATTATTGTTCATATTTGCATTGATAGGTATATCTGTATTAAGCACATTTATTACCTGGATATACTATTTATGGTTGCGTAAAAACAAACACTATAAACTGCAGGTAAGTTTTACAACAGAAACGAAGCATGGAAAAAAAAGCAAGTTATATCTCAATGCCTTTCTGGAAGGAGTAAGAAGACCTGTTTTAGGATTTGTGAAAGGAAGATTATTTTATGATAATCATGAAATGACTGATAGGTTTAGTTTGCTATCTAACAAGCGTAAAGAACAAAGCATCTGGCGTGCAGCTATTGCCGGTAGTAGCAGATTGAACTTACCCGATGTAAAAGACTATGAGCTGAAAGGCGGATTTATTTATTTCCAGGATATGCTGCATTTATTTTCCCTTGCAGCATCACAACCCATACAAGGACACTTTTACCAACCTCCTGTTTTATTACAGGAAGAAGACAAGGAAGTATTTCCAAAGAAAACGGAATCGATGGATGTACGCATTGAGCAGTTGCGACAAGTGGAAGGCGAATATCTTAATTACAAAGATTTTGAATCCGGTGATGACGTAAGGCGCATAGTATGGAAAGTATATGCAAAAAACAGGGAGCTGGTAGTGCGCATGCCCGAACTATATGAGCCATATGCCTCACATTTATATTTCTATGCCTCCTTTCATGCATCAGTTAAAGCACAATGGCTTGGAGAGGGATATTTAAAAGAAATGCTGAACTATTACAAAAACAATATCTGGACTATATACGATACACTGTCACATAAGGAATGGCAAATGCGCTATATACCCGATCAAAATTTTAATGTACCTGAACAACTGAGCGATACTGAAAAAAGCATGAGGATCATCAGCAATAGTGAGTGGCATACAGATAAATCAATCGGGCAGTATTTTAATGCGAGGCAGGGTGCAGTGCTTTGTGTTTCGTCGTTGACAGATCCTGATGACCTGAAAAATATCTTAGATCATTGCAACGCATCCACAGTGGTATATTTTGTAAAGCTAACACATGTATTTCGTCATTTTGTTCCCTGGAACTGGCTAAAGAGGCTTATTTTTCTTCCTCCCAAAGACCGCTTGTCTAAATTAAAAACAAGATGGACATTCTCACCAATGAGATTACAAATACAAAAAAGGGAAAAGGAAATTGAAGAGATACTAAATAAAAGTGCGGTTATCACGGGGATTCTGTAGATGCTGCAGGAGCTGTATCCGACACCTGTTTGTTACGCCATCTCAACGCATAACTTAAGTAAAAATTAAAATCAAAGATGGCAGTTTTATCTCCTCTGCCAAAGCCGGCAACGTAGATAGGCGCCAGTTCTCTGAAAGCACTTTGCGTTAAAAGGAACTTGCCCCTTATAGTATATCCCGCAAAAAATCCCTTTAGTAATTCAACACGCATACCACCGGCTATTTCGAACCATGCAGCATTAAAGCTTTTGCCATTAGGTATCTGTCCAGTTGTATTGCCCCATATGTTATCGTATATCGTATAAGATACCAGGCTTCGTTGTATAAACGCCATTCCGTATCTCAAGCCAATATAAGCCATATCCCAATCTTTGGAAGATATACTGCTAAGCAAGCTTTTATTAAATCCTACCCGGAAAAAGCTATTTTTTGATGTATATCTCAGGTCTGTATCATTTACTTTAGCGCGCCCCCAGCCAGTCTCCCCTACAAAATATAACTCCTTACGAAAGTAATAATCAACAGCAAATTCGTAACCGTTCCTATAGGTGAGATAAGAGTTAATGATTGGTTGGCTAATATCAAAGCTAATCACTAGCTGATGGTAAGGCTTTTCTTTTACAACAGGTTTTGTTTCGGTAGTAGTATCTGTACTTGTTGTATCTGTTTGGGCATACAGATTTAATGAACAAAAAAGTAGTAGAATACAACAGATATATTTAGGCACTTTATGCATTACTTACCATTATGCTTAAAATAAATTTTTATGTTCTGGGTATTTACATTGCTCGTTATACTTCCGTCTGCGATAACAACCGAATCAATTGCGGTATCACTTGCATGAGCCACATGGCTTAACGCATAATAATAAGTATATCCGCATGCATTCGATAAAAAGTGTAATTGGCGTGTATAGATAAATGTCAAAGTATCTGTTTGAGATAATGTAGAAGACGAATCAGGATTTACAAACCACTTGCAAGTATCGGAAACAGAAGATAAAAAAATAGAAAATGTATTAACGTTCGGTGGACCCTGAGTATATGGTATCGCTACCCCATTATTATTTACATAACCCCAAATAGCATTGGGTAGAAACGTATCAACTGTGCCGGTGTCATATATTACAGAACCTGATGTAGTAGGCAGCGCCCCAATTGTGTCATAATAACATCCTATACTTACACTTACCAGCTTGGGCTGTCCACAGGGTTGTGCTTCCTGATTACAGGCTGCCATCAATAAAGAAAAACAGCCAAATAGTATTAATAATAAATGCCTGTCCTTTCTAATCATTAAGGGTATTCAAGATTTTATCTATTTCGCTTATTACAATATCAAGTTGTTTTTTTACTGCATCTTTCTGGTCGGTAATTTCCAAAGACTTGCCTATATGCAAAGCTGTTACATTTTGTTCTATTGCTGCCAGTTTCTCATGCAGTGAATCTATTACTTTGATTTGCTGCGAAACAGTTTTCTTCAGGCGCTTATTTTCCGTCTGTAGTGCTGTGTATCTTTTTAACAGCTCGTCAAGCTTATCGTTTAATTGCTGTAGTGCATGCATCTATTCGCGTATTTGTGCCTGCAATTTGTTTTTATATGCCTTTACCAATTGCTGAATTAATTGCTCTATCTCTTTGTCTGTCAAGGTACGGTCTTGTAATTGAAATGTATAGCTCAAAGCATATGATTTTTTCCCAACTCCAATTTTCTCACTTTCAAATACATCAAACAAATCAAATGATTGAAGTGCATCCAGCCTCAATTGTTCGGTTACCTGTTCTACCTGCTGATAACTGACATCTTTATCTAAAACAATAGCCAGGTCGCGCTGTACAGCTGGGAATTTAGGCACTTCCTGATAACGTACAGAGACTTTACTTATTGCTTTCAGCAATGTGTTCCAATAAATAACAGCAAAACATACATCCTGTTTTATGTCAAATTCATTCAGTCGTTTAGATGTCACTTGTTGTATGGTACACAACAACTCATTCTTAAATTTCCAATTGATTGAGCCTGTTGCTCCCAACTCACCCGATATTGTATTTTTTATACCGCACCGCGTTAGCAAATTATTAATTATCCCTTTCAGATAATAAATATCTGCTTTAACAGCTTTTTGATTCCAATTTGCTTTCTGCACATCACCTGTGATCCACAATGCCAGTTGAGGCTCTTCAAGATACTTATCATTTTGTTGCGTGTATATCTTGCCAAATTCAAAAAATGATAAGTCCTGGTTTTTTCTGTTACTGTTGTATTGTATTACTTCAAGGCCGCTTTCCAGCATCGATGGCCTCATTACATCCAGTTCGCTGCTCAAACTATTCAGCATACGCACAAGATCTGTACGCTCAGGATAAAATTTGCTGTTGACGATAGAATTGGTAACGATTTCCTGAAAACCCATTCCACAAAGCAATTCAGCCAATCTTTCACGCACGTCCCTATCATCACCCGGTAATGACTTCGCTATTGATATATTTAACCGTTGCGGGATCTCTATATTATCCAATCCATCTATACGCACTATTTCTTCTACTATATCAGCAGGGTATAATACATCAGTTTTATTTGAAGGAACTTTTAAAGTAAGGGTATTATTATCTTCCTTTTCCACTTCAAAACCCAAAGCAAGCAACACATCTTTCACAGTTTGAGGTGAATAATGTTTCCCGCTAAGTTTATTGATGTACGAATAAGATACATCCACCTTTACAGGTTCAATATGTTTAGGATATACATCCACTATATCCGAAGCTATTTTTCCGCCGGCTATTTCAATTATCAGTGAAGCAGCACGCCTCAAAGCGGGCAGTACATTGTTTGTATCAACCCCTTTTTCAAAATGAGTTGCCGCATCAGTGCGCAACCCATGATGGAGTGATGTTCTGCGGATGAAAGAAGGACTGAAATAAGCGCTTTCAAGAAATATATTACTGGTACTGTCACTAATGCCACTATGCAGCCCACCAAACACACCTCCCATAGCAAGTGCGTCATTCTCATCACAAATCATCAAGTCATTTCCTTTCAACTTCCTTTCTTTTTCATCAAGCGTAACAAATGTTGTGCCTTCAGGCAAAAAGCGCACATTAATCATGTTGCCTTTTATTTTATCCGCATCAAACGCATGTAATGGCTGACCATATTCATGCAATACATAATTAGTAATATCTACAACATTATTAATTGATCGGATATCAATTGTATTCAATCGCTGCTGCAACCATTCCGGAGATGGCCCGATTTTTACGTTTGAAATACTTACACCTGTATATCTTGGACAAGCATCAGTTGCATCAATATTTATCTTTACATCAATTGTTCTATTTCCCTTAGCCGGCAAATGATATTCAGGAAGCCGAACAATATGTCTTTGACTGGTATGATGAGTGAGATAAGCACACACATCTTTCGCAACACCTATATGGCTCATTGCATCTGAACGGTTAGGTGTCAAACCGATATGTATAGCATGGTCTGCCTGTAGTATCTTGAAATATTCCTTTGCTAAAGTGCCTATTGATGCATCTTCCGGTAATATCATAATACCTGCGTGACTATTACCCAGGCCAATTTCATCTTCTGCGCATATCATTCCTTCGCTATCTTCCCCGCGTATCTTAGCTTTCTTTATGAGAAATGGCTCACCGGAAGTAGGATGCACAGTAGTGCCTACAGTGGCTACTACTACTCTCTGTCCCGCTGCTACATTGGGTGCCCCACAAACAATGTGCAAAGGGCTATTGCCTCCAATATTTACTGTTGTGATCTTTAATTTATCAGCATTGGGATGCTTTTCAGCTGTAAGAACCTCCCCTATGACCAATCCTTCAAGGCTTCCCTTTACAGCTTCAATCCGTTCGATTGCCTCGACTTCAAGACCGATAGACGTTAAGATTTTGCTTAATTCATCTATAGGTAACGCTTCCGGCAGATAATTCAACAACCATTGATAAGAAATTATCATCTATCTGTCTAAAATTTGTGTAAAGATAGCTTATGATGATAGCAATTTACATCGTCAATAAGAAATACTGCTGGACTGCATTTATGCACATTTTTTTGTGGATATATTGTGAATTGGTGTGGATGCTCAAAGAGATATGTTATTTTTGAGGCTGATTGGACAGATTTAAGTGGAAAACCATGTGGAAAAGAGGTGGAGTGATGAATTATAATTATACATCCAAAAAATTTTTGCACTTTAATTTTTCGCGTTTACATTCGTTATCCGCTGTCCCAATTAACCTTTTCTTAACACTGGTTTTGTGCTATACAGTAAGTCCGGAGATATCCCGGATAGTGAAATTGACGACTCTAAAACTGGCGTTGGAAAGGCTTAATCAGCAATAAAAAAATTAAAAAAAGGATTAAAACTCATCGTTAATAATGGCCGTAAATATTAAAAAAGAATTTGGCAATACCCGAAGCCGCAAACCAGATATTACATCGTTAGTTTATGGAAAAGTACCTCCACAAGCCCCTGAACTTGAAGAAGCTGTACTTGGCGCTGTAATGTTGGAAAAGGACAAGCTCGCTGAAGTATTGGAGATCATTCAAAGTGAAGATTGTTTTTATGTAGATGCCCACCAGAAGATATATGCCGCAGTACGAAGGCTTTTTGATAAAGGCATGCCTGTAGATTTGCTTACTGTTACAGAAGAATTACGGAAAAGCAATGAACTGGAGATAATAGGTGGGGCTTACTATCTTACACGCCTTACTATGAGCGTGGTATCAAGCGCCCACGTGGAAGCTCACGCCCGCATAGTAATGGAAAAATTCATTCAACGGGAATTGATAAGAATTTCGGGGCAAGTGATTGGAGACGCTTACGAAGATAGTACAGATGTGTTTGACCTACTCGACAAGGCAGAATCTGGCCTGTATGAGATCACTGATAAACACTTGCGTAAAAACTTTAAAAGCTTAAAAGAAGTACTGGTTACTACCATTCACGAGATAGAAGAAAACAAAAATAAACAAGATGATATAACAGGAGTTCCTACCGGCTTTGTACCACTTGACAAGCTCACATCCGGATGGCAAAAAACAGACCTTATCATCTTAGCTGCACGTCCATCTGTGGGTAAAACAGCGTTTGCACTTAATCTGGCCATGAATGCATCCATGAATGCCAGTAAACAGTTTCCTGTCGCAGTTTTTTCGCTTGAAATGGGTGCAGGGCAGATCGTAAAAAGGATGCTGAGTGCAGTTACAGATGTCAGCATGGAAAGCATTACCAGGGGAAAAATGGAAGAACATGAGTTTGTGCAGCTAACACAACGCATGAATAAGCTGGCAAAAGCCCCGATTTTCCTCGATGACCAGGCAGCACTAAATATCTTCGAGCTTCGCGCAAAGAGCAGAAGACTAAAACAAAAACATGATATCCAGCTAATTATAATAGACTACTTGCAGCTGATGCAGGCCAGTATTGATAAAGGTGGTAACCGTGAACAGGAAATAAGTAAAATATCACGTGACCTTAAAGCATTAGCGAAAGAGTTGGACATTCCAATTATAGCATTGTCCCAGTTGAACCGCTCAGTGGAGTCTCGTAAAGAGTCAAAAGTTCCTCAGTTAAGTGATCTTCGCGAATCGGGAGCTATTGAACAGGATGCTGACCTTGTTATGTTTCTCTATCGCCCTGAATATTACGGGATAAACAATGATGAGATGGGACAGCCTATCATGGGTGAAACGCACATACATGTCGCCAAACACCGTAATGGTAGCACAGATACCGTAAAAGTTCGTTTCATAAAAGAATACCAGAAATTCGTGGATATAGAAGAAAACTTCGGTGGCAATTTTGTGAGTGGCTTCACTCCGTTCAATGATAATCCGCAAGCAGGCATCCGCCGCGATCCAAGCGAATTTGGAGGCTCTAAGATGTTTATTCCAAACGGATTCCAGACATTGCCTTCAAAGGCCAATAACTTTAATTGGGATGATGAAGAAAACACACCACCAAAGAAAAATAATCAGCAAAACGATGAGGAACAACCATTTTAAAAACTAACTAACCTTAGCTATATGCTGTGCGGCTATCCATGCACTATTCCAGGCACTCTGGAAATTAAAGCCGCCGGTAATACCATCCACATCCATTATTTCACCCGCAAAGTATAGACCAGCAGTTATTCTGCTTTCCATAGTTTGCGGGTTTATTTCGGATAATGAGATACCGCCACAAGTCACAAATTCTTCTTTAAAAGTTGTCTTCCCTTTTATTTGGTAAGAGTCCCTTAATAAATGTTCAATCAATTTGTTTTGTGCATTGGCAGGCAGATCTCCCCAGCGCATATCCTCTTTTATTTCGCATTGCTGTAATTGGTATTCCCAAAGACGTTTAGGCAGGTTAAATGGATTCTTATGATCAATTAATTGCTTGCCCTGCTCTTTTCTCATCTGTTGGATCTTTTCCTTCAACTCTTGCTCGCTCACATCATTTAGCCAGTTGATGAGAATTTGAAACTCATAATTTCTATCATGCAGCTCCCGCGCTGCCCATGCAGATGTGCGCAACACCACAGGTCCGCTCATACCCCAATGTGTAATGAGTAACGGACCATGTTCAATAATTTTAGTTCCGGCGATCTTTAAAGTAACCGTCGGCACACTTACTCCCATCAATGATGTAATAGAGTGTTTGGGCATATTGAATGTAAACAGTGAGGGGACCGGAGGTTGTATAGTATGCCCTAAATCCCTGAGCCATTTGTATTGTTCTATCTTGGGAAAGCCACCAGTTGCGATAAGGATTTTATCTGCTTCATAAATTGCCCCATCTATAAAATAAATAATAAAAACTTCTTCCTTTTTTTCTATCCGTTCAACAGATTTATGATACAATACCTGTACTTTATTACGCATCATCTCGTGCCAGATACATTCAATGATTGTTTGTGAGCTGTCTGTCACGGGAAACATTCTACCATCTGCTTCTGTTTTTATCTGCACACCTCTACCCTCAAACCAGTTTATTGTATCCTGCGGTGTGAATTGATAGAGTGATTTACGCAATAATTGTTTACCACGAGGATAATGCGCTACAAGTTCAGGAACATCAAAACACGAATGAGTAACATTACAGCGTCCGCCCCCCGATACTTTTACTTTCTGTAAAGCCTTGCTTGTTTTTTCAAAGACTATTACTTCCCTATTCTCGCTATACGCAATGTTTGCTGCTGCGAAGCATCCAGCGGCGCCCGCACCTATTATGGCTATTCGTTGTGAGATCAAAACTTAAAAATGCAAAAGTAATCTTTAATGTCTTTATCACACTTTCCCTTGCGCATCCACAACAGCTATCGCTATCATATTTACGATCTGGCGCACTGTACTGCCCAATTGCAAAACATGCACAGGTTTTTTAAGACCAAGTAAAATAGGTCCCACGGCTTCTGCCCCACCCACTTCCTGTAGCAGATGATACGCAATATTGCCTGCCGCTAGATTAGGAAATATCAATACATTAGGAGACTCATTCACAAGATCAGAAAAAGGATAATTTTCCCGCAACAAATCTTTATTGAAAGCAACCCCTGCCTGCATTTCACCATCAATGACCATTTCGGGGTACTGTTGCTTTATTTTAGCAACTACATTTCTTACCAACTGTGCCTCTGGTGACGTGCTACTACCAAAATTGGAGTATGACAGCATTGCAATGCGTGGTTTGATATTGAAGCTTTCTACCGAACGTGCCGTAAGCAATGTAATATCTATCAGCTCTTCCTCAGTAGGATTAAAATTCAATGTCGTGTCTGCAAAAAACAAAGGCCCTTTCTTGGTCAGCATCACATACATACCTGCCATGCGCTTTGCGGAGCTGTCCATCCCTATTATTTCCAACGCAGGCCTTACGGTATCAGGATAACGCCGGGTAAGTCCTGATATCAAAGCATCTGCTTCTCCAGTCTCCACCATCATACAGCCAAAGTAAGGGCGCTCACGCATTATCTTTCGTGCCTCATATTGGTTATAGCCTCGCCGTTGTCTTTTCTTAAAGAAAATATCGCCATATTCCTGTCGCTTTTTTTCAGTGCTATCACTATTAGGATCAATTATTTCCACATCTTCCAATTGCAATCCGTTTTCTACTATTAATTGCGTGATATTTTGTTTATTGCCTAATAAGATTGGAATAGCAATCCCATCATCTTTTGCTATTTGTGCAGCTTTTAAAATTTTAAGGTTTTCAGCTTCAGCAAATACTACGCGTTTCGGATTTTGCTTTGCTTTATTTGTAATAAAGCGAAGTATATTATCACCTGAACCAAGTCGCTGGTACAGTTCTGCTTCATAAGCTTCCCAATCTGTAATTGGTTTTCTTGCTACATCGCTTTCCATTGCTGCCTTTGCCACAGCAGGTGACACTACTACTAACAGGCGTGGATCTATGGGCTTCGGAATAATATATGTTGGCCCAAAATGCAGGCTGGTTTCATTATACACTACATTCACAATGTCCGGGACAGGTTCTTTTGCCAATGCGGCCAGCGCTTTTACCGCAGCAAGCTTCATCTCTTCATTAATAGCTGTTGCACGCACATCAAGTGCACCCCTGAATATATATGGAAAGCCAAGTACATTATTTACCTGGTTAGGATAATCGCTCCTGCCCGTAGCCATAATAACGTCTGGCCGTGCTGCCAATGCATCTTCGTAAGGTATTTCAGGATCGGGATTTGCCAGTGCAAATACAATAGGTCTATCG
Organism: Flavipsychrobacter sp.; assembly: GCA_035606335.1. Classification (GTDB taxonomy): domain Bacteria; phylum Bacteroidota; class Bacteroidia; order Chitinophagales; family Chitinophagaceae; genus DATNFP01. The sequence continues at coordinate 17,994 of DATNFP010000093.1, forward strand.
GCCATGCTTTTCACCATTTCCTGCGATACAATATTTCCTTTTGACAACCCGATAAAAACATCTGCTCCTTTCATTGCCTCTTTCAGTGAAATAGATTGCATATCCTGTGCAAATTGGATCTTGTATTTATCAAGATCGTTGCGTGATTTTGTGATAAGGCCTTTGCTGTCGAACATATAGATGTTCGAAACATTCGCGCCTAAAGCAATGTAAATTTTACAGCAGGAAATAGCCGAAGCTCCTGCACCACTCACAATAAATTTTACGTTCCCTATTTTTTTATTAACCAGTTCCAGGGCATTCAGCAACGCAGCCCCCGAAATAATTGCCGTACCATGCTGATCATCATGCATGATAGGGATATTAAGTTCTTTTTTAAGCCTTGTTTCTATTTCAAAACATTCAGGAGCCTTAATATCTTCAAGGTTTATTCCTCCAAAAGTTGGTTCCAGTGCTTTCACCACATTCACAAAATAATCGATATCCCGCGCTTGCAATTCTATATCGAATACATCTATGTCAGCAAATATTTTAAATAAAAGTCCTTTGCCTTCCATTACCGGTTTGGATGCTTCAGGTCCTATATCTCCTAATCCCAATACCGCAGTGCCATTACTGATAACGGCAACCAGATTACCTTTAGCTGTATAGCGATATACATTGTCGGGATTTGCTTTTATTTCCAGGCATGGCTCAGCCACACCGGGGGAATAGGCCAATGCCAGGTCTCGCTGTGTTTTTGTTTCTTTAGTTGGAACTACTTCTATTTTGCCTGGTCTTCCTTTTTCATGGTATTCCAGGGCATCTTCTTTACGTATCAACTGTGCCATTTTATTTATCCTTTCAGCAATGAAAGATAAAGAATAATGCCTTCAAGTCAAAAACGCTACAGAGAGATAGTAGTCGCGTCAATCTTGGTGAGAATCGTCAGATCATTAGGCGCGTAGGCCCGTTCTATGGGCAATTTGAGCTTATTTAATTGATTGGTGGTGATAAGCTGCTGCTGCTCTTCCACATAAGGGGTTATATTTTGTATTTCCAGTATCCATTTGTCATTATACTTCTGTAGCATCTCACCCTTCAGGCCTATTTTCACAGCTTTTCGGTCCGTTTTATTTCCAAACAGATCATGATATGGCTCCCATTGCAATTGTATTTCTGTATCACTTAACTGCCTTTCCCAGGCTTCGTTGGTGCCATAAATATTTTTGTAAAATGTAGACATAACAGCATAACTAAGAATTTCATCAAAACCTTTTCGTGAAATTCGAATAGCCAAAACATTTTCCTGGTTTTCCTTTTTAGCCCACCGGGAATAATACATCATCCATAAAAAGCTTGGTTTTAACCAGGTCATTCTATTAAAATCATAATCATCCCCGCCAAAATATTGGTTTTTAACTGCGAAATCTGCTATTGTATCCTTGAATGCCTGGTAAATGACGATCGACTCCTTATCGAATTGGGCAATAATAAACTTTCCTTCTGAGGGTAAATGTTTTTCGTGCTCCTGGTAATTTTCAAATCTGAGCATAACATGCTTCCTTTTTACTCGTAACTTTTAAATAAAAATATGCCAGTGAGTATCTAATCTCAGATCAACCGCACGAAAAGTTACCATGTTTATCAATATCCCACAATTAATATTTACGTTTTGGCATAGATTTTCGTGTATCTAATAAAATATATTTATCATGAACCAGGACGAACAGCGTTATTTAGTTCCCGAAGAGGATAATGGGATGCAAAGAAATCTCGAATATTCTATTGTAACGGAATCAAAAGATGATGCTGAAAACTGGTTTGTAGTTGCCAAAGACAGGTTGTTGGATGTGAATAAATGGGAAAAATATAGTAGTGGATCAAGTGCTGATTTCAGACTTATGGATAATCATGGCAAAGAAGTAAACAGGCATGCCAGGACGAATGATCTTATAAAGATTGACACTCCCAGCTCAGATCCGGCATCAGGTACTGGACATGACTGGGTAAAAATCGAAGCTATAGAATACGATGATTATGAAGATGAGGACGTAGAAACAATCACGATGCGGATAAGACCACCTAAGGCACCTGTAAACAATAGCGAGGATATAGCTCATTTTTTTGACGATGGCTCAGCCAGCACATTGGTTATAAAAAGAAGAGGTAAAAGATTAGCTGCAAGCTATAATGTACTAAATGAAAGCCCTGATACAGACGATGATATGTTAGAAAAGGCAAGAGATAAGGCGATTGCTATTGAAGGTTGGCTGGGATTATCTAATACTCAATGGAAAAGGCTTATAACCGGATTGATAGAATTTGAAGATTAATCTACCTGATAAATCCCGTAACTTGCTTAGGCTCATCACTATATTCCGCATATAGAAGGGTTGCTGTAATGATTACGTGATTGCTTGCGGCAGGGTCATTTACAGTACTTTGTGATTGGGCAAAGCCATATATTTTAATTTTTTTATCTTTTAAAAAAGACGACAATTCCATTTGCACTTGTTGGGCATCTCCCTGAAATAATTGAGATTTCATATAAGTCGAGTCCATTAAAACATTAATCATGATACAATTTAGTCATCTTTATGGGAACAAGCTTTAAATTTTTATGATATAAAATGAATATTACATGAGAATTTTGTAATCTTGTATTAAGAGTGATAAATCGTTGAGGGGATAACTCTATTTTGAGCTATGCAATTCTATTTCTTCCAACCACATGATAAGACCTACCTATCTTCGTTTCGTGAATTTGCGACAAGGCAAAATGCGATCCTGACCAGGTTATTGTCATTTATCATATTTGCAATTATTGCCATATCTGCAATAGTCATAAAATTTGTCGATATTAAGAAGATAATATCAAGTCAGGAAGTGTATTATACCCCTTTGCTATTTCTGCTGTTTTCTTCGGGGCTTGTTTTTGCTCTTCTTATAGGTTATAGAAATCATAAAAGCACATTTGCCATCCAGAAAATACTTAGCCTGGGATATGCTGTAGTTGTCATTATCGGGTGTATGTGGATTACTTTTAGAGCCCAGCAAAACCCAGGTAACACTATGACAATATTCCTGCTAGGAATATTTGCAGTAGGCATCATGTGGATATTTGATATTGTGGAAGCATCAGCGATCTCGTTATTTACATTAATTTCTTTTGTTGTAGGCCTGCACTCAGTCCAGACCAATTCTCACTTACGCATACAAAACTATATTTTAGGAACATTGGTGGTGGGTACTTTTTTCCTTATTTCCCGTATTCTTTATACCTATCATCGCAATTATTTCAATCAGGTGAAGACCATTGAAAAAAAGAATGAAGAGATCGGCAAAATGGACAAAGTAAAAACCGAGATACTTGGTGTTGTAGCTCATGACCTGCGTAGTCCAATTAACAATGTCATTTCTCTTGTTGATCTTATAAAGTACCCTAAAACTACCGCAGAAGAAAAGAATGAGTATTATGATATGATTCTTGCTGCTTGCCGGAATTCAGATCACATTATACATGACCTGATAGACGCTGCCAAATATGAAGAAAGCCAAAAGCTTGAAAAAAATAAAATTTCACTGAACGACTTTATTAAATCTGTTAGTGATCAATGGAAGTACAGAATGCCTGAAGACAGGCGGCTAATATATGAAATGCCATCTAAGGACATTGAAGCATATATACACGAGCAGAAAATGCAGCGTGTATTTGACAATCTTATCAACAATGCTATTAAGTTTACTAATAAGGATGGCATCATAAGGATTGATCTGAAAGATGAAGAGGATAAAATAACCATATCGATAACAGACAATGGCGTTGGTATTCCAAGAGATTTACAGCCTTATCTTTTTGATCGGTTCTCACGGGCTGGTAGAAATGGTCTGAATGGAGAAAAATCTTATGGTTTAGGGTTGAGTATTTGCCAGCAGATAATAGAACAGCATGGTGGCGTCATTTCGGTAGAAAGCGAGCAAGGTCATGGGACTTCTTTTCATGTAATATTTCCCCTTTCATAATTCTCATTATTCCCTTTTTCATTTTCGTATATTTATTATCGTAAATGTACTTGATGGTGAAATATTATTTCTTTGTTACACTCCTTTTAGTTTATTCATTTACAGCGGTCAATGCACAGACAACTGAAGATTACGCAATAAGATTAGCAGCGACTGTACAACAAACACCTCCGCAAATAACATTAACATGGCCTCGTAACTCAAGTGTCAGTTATCAAATATATCGCAAATCAAAAGAGAGCAATGCCTGGGGAAGCATTATCGCAACTGTCCCTTCCACCGATACCTTTTATACAGATACTCATGTGGTTATAGATTCCGCCTATGAATACCAGGTTATAGCCAGTAGCACACCTGATACTACAGGTTATATTTATGCAGGAATTGCCGCCCCTGCAATTCATAATCGCGGAGCTATCATACTATTGGTAGATTCTGTATTTACAGATACATGCAAGACTCAGCTATATCAAATGATGAAAGACATTAGCGGCGACGGCTGGCAGGTAATACGGCACGATCTATCAAGAGATATTCACGATACTGCAATTAAATCGATAATAAATAAGGACTACCATACTTATAC
>DATNFP010000094.1:0-3578 GCA_035606335.1 Flavipsychrobacter sp.
TTAAAATCGATCCCATCACCGCCATATTTCCTATTCCATATAACATTTCCAATGGAATCCACTCTTATTAAAAGCATATCGGCTCCTGTTTCCGGATTCACAAATTGTCCTCCGATTATGTAGCCTCCATTGCTCAATTGATAGGCTGCAGTACCTCTTGTGTTTCTTGATGGAGCGTATGTATTTATCCATTGCTGATTGCCATTACTATCGATTTTGATACAGATAATATTATAATCATGCGTTGCTACGTAAAAGGAATTTCCTGTGATGACAAAGCCGCCATCGTTTGTAAAACTTATGTTATTGGGAACATCGGTGTAAAACTCATTTCCATTATACCCTCTCCCCCATATTACATTTCCCGTACTGTCTATTTTCAGCAGAAAGATCTCTTTGTCGTTATCAGCGTCTTTATATGTAGCACCACTTATGACAAATTGATTTGAATTTATTTTTTTGATCACTGATCCTCTGGCGTCGTTATTGATGGTGTATATTTTATTCCATAGCAGATTGCCCTTATCGTCTATATGCAATAAGTTTACTGCGCTGTATGTAGTGGAAAGGTTTACTGCATTGCCCAGAATAAAGTATCCTGAGTTGACTTTTTCAATAGAAAATGCTTCTTCCATTTCGGAGTCTCCATATGTCTTTGCCCATTCTGTCTTACCTGTAGAATCAGTTTTTATAATGTAGGCATCGTTATCTCCAAGATAGCTTCCGCCGTAACTTTGTGTTCTGCCGGCCATTAAATAACCACCATCATTGGTGTTAATTATGGTATTGGCAATGTCGGTTTGCGTACCTCCATACACTCTTTCAAACCTCAGTTGTGCGAAAGAAAGTATACTACATATGCTAAAGGGGCATATTAATGTTATTGTATAAAATAATTTCTTGCTACTCATAGGATAATATTTTTAAAGGTTATCGTGATGAAAAAATGTCTCTTTCTTATTGTATATATAGACGATGTAAATGAACATATAGTTTGTATAAATTAGTAATAGCCAATTTTTAATGCTTAAATAAAATATCAAATAAGTAATTATTTTTACCCCTATTAGTAACCCTTTTTCACAATGCTTTTTTAATCTGAGTTTAAAAGAAAAATTCTTAATAAGAAGAAGGTATTAAAATAAAATACTCACTAGTAAATACTTATATACGGTGACCTTTGAATATGAAGTATTGTGACAAAAATCTTATAGAAGCTTTTTGTCACCCAAATAGAGGGAGGAATTTTTTTTTTTTAAGTTATTAAGATTGGGAACTATTATTGCTAGTCTATACTAATGTTTTCTCAAATACGATTAATTCTATTTAATATAAATAATCCCTATGATTTATTATTAGTCGTTTATCCAATTATAAAGTTTTTTTGAGGGCTGTAAACATTTAGAGGCGCAAGAGCTATTTACAGTTCTAACCTAATAGAATTTTAAAATGCATATTGCATTCGCATTAAAAAAGCTTAAATGCGGAAACATATGGCTGTCATCATTTAAAAATAATAAAGTAAGCCGGTGCTTATACTGCACATGTAACTGGTCGAAACTTTTGAATAAGAAATTTCCTTATTGCCTCTGACTCCAAACACAATTATCTTAACTTTTGTGACTGTATTGTAATTTTGAAAGTTTGAAAAGAAAAAAGGCTTGTAAATTAATTTTACAAGCCTTTTGGTAATTTACTAAGTAGCACGTACGGGAGTCGAACCCGTCATTCCTCCGTGAAAGGGAGGCGTCTTAGCCGATTGACCAACGCGCCTTTTCTTTTTTGAGACTGCAAAGATAAGGCTCTATTTCTTTACGTACAAATTTTGAGTTAAAATTTATGCCTCGATCATAGCATTCACAATGCCTAAAAATTCGTCTGCCTTCAGAGATGCGCCACCTATCAGCCCTCCATCCACATCCGGGCATGCAAATAATTCTCCCGCATTCGATGGCTTGCAGCTTCCCCCATATAGTATGGTCATATCGTTGGCTGCATCGGCTCCATATTGTTGTTTTATTACATTGCGTATATGTGCGTGCATATCCTGTGCTTGTGCTGAACTTGCAGTGCGGCCTGTGCCTATTGCCCATATAGGCTCGTATGCTATTACTATATTCTGTAGTTGTTCATTACTCAGATGAAAAAGTCCGGCTTTTATCTGTTTTTCCACATATTCATTCTGTGTATTTGCGTCGCGTATTTCCAGTGGTTCACCACAGCAAAATATTACATGCAGACCGTTTTTCAGTGCCATGCCTGTCTTCTTTGCCAGCAACGCATTATCTTCTTTAAAGTATTCCCTGCGTTCTGAATGGCCTAATATTACATAATGAACACCCGCGCTGTGTAGCATAGCCGCAGATACTTCACCTGTATATGCCCCTGATGCTTCACTATAGCAGTTCTGTGCTCCCAGGTGTATATGTTCATATTCATCAAGCTGTGTTGCTGTTTGTGTCAGGTGCACAAAGGGTGGGGCTATAACCACCTGTTTGCTTTCATTCAGTTCATTTAGTCCGCTCAATATGCCTTCTACCAGTGCCTTACCTTCTTCTAAAGTGAGGTTCATTTTCCAATTGGCAGCAACTATTTTCTTACGCATAGAATTATTTATAAGTAAATGATTTTGGTTAGATCTTAATTGTTAGTGAAAATGTCTCTTTGTGGAACTGTTTTTTCAAATATGTGGCGAAACATTTCCTTTTCTTGTTCTGTCAGTATTTTATTCCTTCTTGCCATCATGCGTTGAGCTGTATCGATAGCCCGGTTAAAATCATAAGTAGTCATTCCATCACTTCCTCCCCAACAAAATGAAGGGACAAACTTTTCAGGAAACCCACCTCCCCATATATTGCTGGACACACCTACTATTGTTCCTGTATTAAACATAGTATTGATACCACATTTAGAGTGATCGCCCATCATCAAGCCGCAAAATGTTAACCCGGTCTTTACCGATTTGTTTTTGTATTCATCCCACACTTTCACCTCATCATAGTTGTTCTTCAGGTTTGAGCAGTTGGTATCTGCACCCAGGTTGCACCATTCACCTATCACAGCATTACCCAGGTATCCGTCATGCGATTTATTGCTGTTGGCAAAAAATACTGCATTGTTTATTTCACCACCTGTTTTGCAACCGGGGCCTATTGTTGTGGCGCCATATATTTTAGCTCCCATTTTTAGTACTCCATGTTCGCATACTGCTAACGGCCCACGTATCATGGTTCCTTCCAGTACCTCTGCATCTTTTCCTATATATACAGGTCCTGTAGCTGCGTTAATGATACACCCGGCATATATGTTAGCGCCGTCTTCTATAAACAGGTTTTCCTTACCACTAACTATTACGTGCTCGGGAATTGCAGCGCTCTTCCGGCCCTTTGTTATGGTATTAAAATCATCCCTGATAGCCCTGTCATTTAATGAGAATATATCCCAGGTATTGCTTAACAGGTAAATTTCTTCCTTGTATTCTTTAGTGGAAAGAGTTGCTGTCCGCTGCTCCAAATCTTTGAAGTTGACAGCGTTTTTAGTTCTTGCAGCAAGCAGTATATTATTTTTTACCAGTTTTT
>DATNFP010000095.1:0-7148 GCA_035606335.1 Flavipsychrobacter sp.
CGCATGTTTCTTACCGGTTAGGGTTTTATTATGGGGCCGATTATGTTGATGTGCGAAACACACAGCTAAAGTATTATGCTGTAACTCTGGGAGCAAGTCTGCCCTTCAGAAGATCGACAGACCAGATACATCTTGCACTTGATTTGGGACAGTTTGGGACACAGACAAACAGATTAGTCCAGGAGACATATGTACGTTTCACTTTAGGCCTTTCTCTCAATCAGCAGTGGTTTGTCAAGAGAAAATATGACTAACAGGTATTTTACAATAACTAATTTTCAAGTAACCCGGATCCTGTTTCCGGGTATTTTGTTTTTGCTGTTTGCAATGGGCTCCTGCAAAAATGATCCTGAAGAAATAAAGGCTCTTACAGGTAAAAACACCTTACAACTTGACAGAGCTGAAGACGTAACAATCATCTATAGTAAAAGAGGCGTTGTAACAGCAAAATTATTTGCACGCGAATTTATACGTAATGAAGCAGCCAAGCACCCCTATACTGATATGAAGAATGGTGTAGAGGCTGAATTTTACGATGACAGTTTGCATGTAGAAAATACGGTAACCGCGCGCTATGCCAGGTATTATGAAAGGGATGGATATATATTGATGCGTGACAGTGTTGTAATACACAGCAAAAAGAACGAACAGCTAAACACTGAGGAGCTTGTATGGAACCAAAAAATACATAAATTTTATACAGAGAAGTTTGTAAAGATCACAACGCCTACCCAAATAATATATGGCGATGGATTGGAAGCTAATGAAGACTTTACATGGTACGAAATTAAAAATCCTAAAGGCTCGGTATTAGTAAACAAAAGTGAAGTACCGCAGTAGTTGTATTTTTCTTATACTGCTACAAGAACCATGAATGCATGAGTGCTGTTGGTAGACAGACCTATCTCGAATGGATTTTCTCTTAACTGTTCAATTGTCAAAGGCAACTCTTTATTATCATTAATTGATGACTGAATACTTAGCTGTGAATGCTCATCCTTTTCAACCAACTTATATCGTCCAATTGATTTTCCGTTTCTGAATATTTTGCCTTCGAAAAAGCTATATACAATATTTGTACCTTGTAATTTAAATGCTGTGGTCAGCAATCTTTTTTGTAAATTATCTATTTCCATTTTTATAATTTTTTTCTCTCTCCAGCGCAAAGGTTAAACGCTTAGGCAAAACAAGGTATAGGACATGCTCATATTAACAATGACTTTAATTATTAATAACAAATGGTTTACAATTGCCCATTTTCAGACAAAAGCATGAACGGTGTAACATTTGTTCATTTTTAAAGCCAAACGCCACATATGTCATAGAATGGTAAAATAAAGATGGTAAAAACATTTAATTGATAACCGATGGCATAATATTGGTGTAAATTTTTTGAAGATTACCTTCCTTTATACTGCCTCCAATACTACCGTATTAAAGTTATCCACAATTTGTGTGGAAATAATTTAAATTTTTAAAAAAAAGTTGTTTCTATATTTATTCCTATGGAGGATTTATCTCTTTTTATAAAAGCAAAAAAGATACCGATAGACGTTGTTGATCTATTACCTGTAATGGATACAATGCTTATTGAGTTATTGCAATCCCTGAATGCAGAAGAATGGCAGAAACAAACTGTATCTAAATTGGGTACAGTAAAAGATGTAGCCGCACATCTGCTTGATGGCAATATTCGCGCTTTATCAATGCTTAGAGATAAATATGTAGGCGAAACACCTGCTATCAGTCCCGACGAAGACCTGATCGCATACCTGAACGGGTTGAATACAAGCTGGGTGAAAGCAATGAAAAGAGTAAGCCCGAAAATGCTAATAATGCTCCACAGGATCACAGGCAAACCATTTTGTGAATACTACAATGCAATGAATCCATTTGGCAAGTCAGGCTTCCCGGTCGATTGGGCTGGAGAGCAAGAGAGCGAAAACTGGATGCACATTGCCTGTACTTATACCCAAAAGTGGCTGCACCAGCAACAAATAAGAGATGCTATTGATAAGCCGGGCCTGATGTCTTATGAATTTTTCAATCCTTTCATAGATATTTTTATGCTTGCTCTACCCTATACTTATAGAAATGTAGAAGTCAAACCAGACACTACAATAAAAATAACTATCACGTCGGATATTGGTGGTTCATGGTATTTGACAAAAACAACAGATAACTGGCAATTGGCCAGGGAAGAATTCCTTTACGATGTAGATGATGTTTATCCCGTAACAGTAATTACTATTGATCCAGATACTGCTTGGAGGCTTTTTTCCAGGAGTGTAACATCTGAAGAGGTAAAAAATAAGATCACAATCGCAGGCAACCAGCAGCTTGGGCAAGCAGCATTATCTATGGTAGCTGTAATGTCTTAGATATCTCACAAAAGTGCCTGAACTAAAAATCCGATACCCACAATAGCCAGCACGACGCTCAATACCCACAACGAACGTTTTTTAGAAAGAATAGAAATGGCAGATATTGCTATAGCTACCTGGAATAAAGTAACAGCACGTGCAAGAGTCTTATGTTTTCCCAAATGATATTCAGAATCGCTTTCATTTGCCTCAGCACTCTTTCTTATCTGTTCTTTTTGCTGCTCATATTTTGCATTTGCAAAGCTGTCAGCAGCAGATGTTTTATTGGTGTTTGAGATAATAATTTTTGCAGTAGCAGCCGCAATTTCAGACTTGATACCTTTAGCCTGGTAATAAGCCCATTGATCAGATGCCTTAACCTGTGAGATCAAAGCCTCATTAGCATGATCGCCCGCCAGGAGACTGCTCACAGCAGCAAATACTGCCATCAGAGCGGTAGAAAGAGCAACATAAAAAGACCATTTCTCTTTACGTTCTTCAGCCTGCTCATGAATTTTTTCCTGCAAGTGTTCGGTTGGTACTTCCATCTCTTCCATATACAAATTTTTAGCTATCAGAAATCTTTCTAAAGCTATGAAATGACATCTGAATTTTTTGCCATTACTGATAAGTTTTTCAATGCCATCACAAGAAAAATAACATACCATCGCAAATGTGGCAGCATTAATTTTCTAATTTGCCTTCATGAAGCTGTATATACTGTTTACAATCACCTTTTTACTTACATTATTGAGTAATTATTGCATTGGGCAACAATCCTTAAGTGAAAAACAAATACTCGTTATCCCTATAAACAAGCCTATTCCAGCAAACTCGAAAAAGATCGGCACGATCAAAGCAGGAAATAATTCAACTAAAATACATTGTGCATACGACAGGACAATAGAAGAAGCCAAACAAGAAGCAATGAAAATGGGAGGTAATGTAATCAGGATCACGAGCCTTGTTTCTCCAACATTCATTAGCGGTTGCTATAAAATAGAAGCTGATGTTTTATATACCGATAAGTTGGAGGCCTATATTGCCAATAATCAATTATCAGGAAACACTGAAAGTAAAATAACCCAAACAGATACTGCACAATACGCTTCGCTCTATATTTATGCACCGGAAGGCAGTATTACATCCAGCTATAAATTACACATGAACGATTCTGTAATTTATAAAGTAAAAGACGGCACAAAACATTTAGTGAAATTATATACCGAAGGCAAAATAAAATTGTGGTCTAAGACAGAAAGTGAAAAATCGGTAACATTCAACGTGAAATATGGTAATGAATATTACTTAAAATGTGGCACAGAACAGGGAAATGCCATTGCAGTACCAACGTTGAAAATTGTAGACAAATCAACCGGAGCTGCAGAGTATGAAAAAATAAGTAAAGACAATGAAGGAAATAAAAAAGAAAAACCAAATGAAGTTGATACTGATAATAAATCCTATCTGTATCAATATCATTAGATGAAGCAGAAATCTATATGCCATTTTAGTGCGTATATTTAAAAGCAATGAAGCTGCCTGATATATATATCACCCTTATTCTGTTTCCAATATCTTCTATCGCATCCGCACAAGCCATCAATGATAATTTATCGTACAGAAACTTAAACAGCGATAAATACTTTAGAATTAATTACGAGAATGATTTTTTCACAGCAACTGATGAGTATTATACACAAGGTATTTATATTGAATTGGTCAACCCTGCACTAAGAAAATTTCCTCTTTCAAAAACATTGATACATCCTAAAGCCAACAATATTATTTATGGCATGGGCATAGAACATAACGCCTATACACCAAGCGACCTTGGTAGTGATAAGCCACTATATGGTGACAGGCCATTTGCGGCAAGCCTTTTCCTGAAAACCTTTTTGATAGCAATGGACACAGAACGGAAAGACCGTTTCAGCAGTTCATTAAGCACAGGTGTTATCGGGCCTTCAGCATTTGGGCATGAGATGCAAGCTGGCATCCACAAAGCATTGGGGGATGTAACTCCTCATGGATGGCAAAACCAGATAAAAAATGATGCTGTTATAAATTATGAAGTTGATTACGAAAAAAGCCTGTTATCTTATAAAAACTATTTCAACTTAAACGGGTTTGCAACTGCAAGAGCGGGTACCCTTAGTGACAAAGCAGGAATTGGCATTACAGTTATTGCAGGAACATTTAATTCGCCGTTTAAAATAGCAAATAATAAAAAGTTAAGGATATACTTGTATGACCATCCTGAAATAGATGCAATAGGTTATGATGCGCCCATGGAAGGAGGTGTTTTTACCCAGAGTGAAAATGTATATGTTATCAGCCCACGTGATGTTTCCACAATTACATTTCAAAACCGCTTTGGTGCAGTGCTTACTTATAAACGACTATATGTAGAATACTATTACACATTCATTACTAAAGAATTTAATACTGGAAAACCTCACCAAACCGGTGGAATAACTGTCGGGTTTTAAGATATTTTGTGATACACATACTATATTTATGGCAACAAACTGCCATAATGCAATCCAGACAATATATAATACTTCTGTTCTTAGTAATAATCACGTTTTCAGCCTGTCAGCAAAACAATACGCATAAACAACTACAGAATAATAAAGCTGCTACTAATAAGGCAACCAGCTCAAGTAATAATAACAACAACAATAATAATATTGATACTTCAAAAGACGTTGCAAATGGTCCTACAGATCAAAAAAGAGTAAGGATGCTGATTGAAAAAGGGACCGTAATGGCTGATTTAAAAAAATATAATCGTGCACTTGTTTTCTTTGACAGTGCTATAATGCTTGACCCAAAGAATACATTTGCCTATACAAACAGGGCTGCTGCATACTTTGCAATGGGGGAACCTGAAAAATCGATGGCAGATTGTAATACAGCTTACAACCTGAACAATGGAAATTATTATGCGCTCTATACCCGCGCAATGATATACCTGGCATACGGCAATTACAAAAATGTAATATCAGACCTTACAAAAGTAACACAGCTTGATTCTGCTCACGCGGAAGCCTATACCTACCTGGCAGTAGCCGAAGCAAGCACTGGCGATATTGATAAAGCAAGAAAGGACTTCAATAAATCGATAAAAATAAATCCTAAGTTGCCAGCAGCTTATTATAACAGGGGCATATTTTATGGCCTGTTAAAGAAAACAGATAGCGAACTAAGGGATTATAAAAAAGCATTGAAGATAAATCCCAATTACTTAGAAGCACGCTATAACCTGGCAGTAACGGAAGAAAAAGATCTACATAATTACAAAGAAGCGATAACAGAATTTGATAAAATATTAAAAGTAAATCCTCAGGACTCAAGAGCGCTATTTAATAGGGGGAAATCTGAACAAGCCCTAAAAAACTACAAAGGAGCACGGGAAGATTATAACGCCGCCATACGGCTTAATCCAACTTATAAAAGTGCTTACCTGCAAAGAAGTGAATTATATAAGATAACAGGCGACAAAGCTAATGCTATGAAAGACCTTGCCACTGCCAATAGTATCAAGTAAGTTTCAATGTTGCTGCCAATTCATCAATAAGCGCTACCTGAGCAGCATTTATTTTTTCTTTTGCAACAGGTATCGAAAACCATTCGGCCCTATCAATTTCTGCAAACTCTTTCATCTTTCCTGATTTGGGAGGCCATTCTATTGTAAAGGTGTTGCTTGTAAAGTTTGATACATCCATCGAATTTTCAACAGCCCATGCGTGCACCACTTTGCCACCTTTTTGTTTTATTGGATTAAGTGGTGTAAAAACTCCCAAAATTTCCATTCCCAATTCTTCTTTAAATTCCCTTTTAGCAACATCAAGCAATTCTTCACCTTCTTCCCCCTCTCCCTTGGGGATAGACCACGCACCGAGGTCCTTTTTTGCAAAGAATGGGCCGCCAGGATGTACCAGCATCACCTGCAATTCATTGCCTATTAATTTATAAAGCAGAATACCAGCACTTTGCTTTGGCATCAATTTTATTTTTTACAAGTTACTCAATAATAAACGATGAAATACTTAGCAATGGAATGAATTTTATTCAATTGTACTTAAAACAATCTTCGATGAACTTTTTTAATACAATTTGGGGACATGGCAAGGATCTTGACACATTACAAATGAGCTGCAGGGCTATAGTAATTTGCCTGATTGCCATAGTATTGATCCGCTTATCAGGGAGGCGTTCATTTGGAATGAAGTCGGCCTTTGATAACGTGATTGTTATTTTATTGGGAGCAATACTAAGCAGACCAGTAGTGGGCGCTTCGCCATTTGTACCATCTGTTATAGCTTGTTTTATTATAGTAGTAATACACAGATTTATTGCATGGATAAGCATTAATAATGACAAGATAGGACGTCTGATAAAAGGGAATAAAATTCTTTTGTATGAGAGGGGTGGAATTATAGTTAAAAATTTGAAAAAAGGTCTTGTCAGCGAAAAAGATATTATGGAAGAGCTAAGGCTTAAGGGCAATACAGAGTCCTTGAATAAAATAGAAAAAGCCTACATGGAAAGGAATGGAGAAATCAGTATAATAAAAAAGGAATAATCTATACTTCGGGTGTAAACTGGTTTAAATCGTATATACCTAATCTCTTTTCGATATCTGTTACCTTAGATACATATAGATCAAAACCATCCTGACCAAATATCTGGTGCTCTCTCTTTTCAAAATCCTCCCCCAATGAATCATATTCATTTTTAGAAATGATCTTATGTAATGCAGGAAATAGAACGGTATCT
>DATNFP010000096.1:0-12358 GCA_035606335.1 Flavipsychrobacter sp.
GTTATTCAGGTGATTAAACGGATCGCAGTCAGGAAATCGGATGAGGCTTTCACTTTCGCAGATATTTAAATTATCGTTCATGGTTTTAGAATATAAGTAGAATTATAATTTCTTATCTTAATTAAAATTTCATCGAGATAAATCAAGGTTATTTTATTCACATATGCTCTACCTCCTTAGCCTATTTTGCATGTTCTATTGTTAATAAGCTATGCTGCACCCGTACAATATCAAGCATGGCCACTTAAAGATACTATTCATGTGGATAAAATGTTTGATTCATCTGAATTAGCAAAATTAAGAAGCTATTATAGCTCAATTAACAGCACCTACTTAGGTCAATTCTACATCCCTTTTGCCATTAATACTTTTGATAGCAATTACCTTAATAATAACTCATGCAGAGGCAAAGTGATACTTTTTGTTTTCTGGCAGGTAACGGCCTGAGCCATTTAAAGCATTTTCAATTACTCCTTTGCTCAACAATCTGCTTGAGAAAAGATAACATTATTTTCAATGGGGCAATTACAAATTAATTTTAGGATATGATTAGTTTTTTTTAATAACGTTTATTAAAAAACCTTTAAATTTACTTAACCTAATAATCTTTTATGAAAAATTACTACCTATTATCAGACAGAGTTTACTTTAATGTTTTATGCCTCATTGCTTTTATTTTTTCTGCTACTACCCTTAATGCTCAAGCTCCGGCTCTCAATTGGGAAAAGACCTATGGTGGCACTTTCGGAGATATCGGTAATTGTATACAGACAACTGCAAATAATGGATACATTATAGCCGGCCTTACTGCCTCGAGTGATAAAGATGTTACAGGCTTCCATGGTGGCGCAGGGGATGCGTGGGTTATTAATTTGAAGGATTCCAATATTGTTTGGGAGGAAGCATTGGGAGGGTCGGGAAGCGATGTAGCTCTTAGCATTGCTGCTACCACAGATGGCGGCTATATTATGGCCGGATCAACTAATTCTACAGACGGTGATGTTTCCGGGCTTCATTCTCCCATAAGTGGCACTGATGATATGTGGATAGTAAAGCTCTCATCAACTGGCGCCATTATATGGCAAAAATGTTTAGGCGGAAGCAACAACGAAGAAGCATATAGCATTATTCAAACCTCTGATGGAGGTTATATTGTAGCTGGCCAGACCAATTCTACAGACGGTGATGTTACTGGTCTACATGGTTCTGCGGGCGGAAGTCTTGATATATGGGTAGTAAAACTGGATGATACCGGTGGCATTATGTGGCAAAAATGTTATGGTGGTTCTAACGGAGAAGTTGCCAATTCTATTGTTCAAACAACCGATGGAGGTTATATCATAGCTGGCTCAACCAATTCTACTGATGGAGATGTCACCGGTAACCATAGCGGAACTACTTCGGATTACTGGGTAGTGAAAATAAATAGTACCGGAAATATAACATGGGAAAAGTGTTTTGGTGGAACTGATGGGGATCAGGCAAATTCAATTGTTCAGACAACCGATGGTGGCTATATAGTTGCAGGTTCAACTAATTCTACTGATGGTGATGTTACAGGTAATCACGGTGTCTCGGATACGTGGATAGTAAAAACAAATGACACAGGAGCCATTAGCTGGGAAAGATGCTATGGTGGTACAGGCGCAGATTTTGCCAACTCAATACAGCAAACAAGTGATGGGGGTTATATTGTGGCCGGAACAACCACTTCATTAGATGGCGATGTGCATGGCAATCATGGCAATTATGATTATTGGGTTATAAAACTGATGCCTAATGATAGTCTCGAATGGCAAAAATGTCTTGGCGGATCGTTCACAGATCAAGCCAATTCTATTATACAAAACAGCGACGGTAGCTATGCAGTAACTGGTTTTACTGAATCCGTAGATGGAGAAGTTACAGGTTATCACGATTCCACTTTCGGCACTGATGATGGTGACGTATGGGTTGTAAAATTAAATAAGGATACCCCAACTTATGTGACCAGCATCAATGCGGAACAGCAGATACAGGTTTATCCAACCATGAGCAATGGTATTGTACACGTAAACATCCCAGTTGGTTATGAACAAGCACAAATAAAGCTGATCAATATATTAGGCCAATCAATGAGTATAAGTGAAAATAATGAGGGCATAACGAGAACCATAAGGCCTGTCAATACCCTTTTAGGATTATATATTTTGCAAATAAGAAACAATGGGAGAATTAACAATTATAAAATTGTATTTTGTTCAAATAAATAATCATAAACGTCCACACATATTAAATAATTGTTAAGTGGTATTTTTTCAAAATATTTTTATAACTTGGATGTACTGATAATCCTTTTTTTAACCTTTAAACGTTTACAAATGAAAAAGTATCTAATTCTGCTTTTGCTTGCAATTGCAAGTGTAACAAAAGTTTTTGCATCCGGAGGCTCCAGCACTTTTACCAACAACGAAAGTTGTCCTGTAGTTCTTACTGTTTGGAATGATAATGGTAGTTGTACTAAAGGTACTGTACGATTGGCTGCTACTGTAGTGGCACCTGGCCATTCTGTAGCATTTAGTTGGACTACAACCAACTTTATTGCTACTTGTTGTTGGGCTGTGCAAGGCTGCACAAGTATTTGTGCCCAGGTAGGAAGTTCGGGTAGTTTGCCATCATGCCCACAAAATGCTGATTTAGCAAGTTGCAATGTATGTACGTCGGCTCAATTTACGTGGAATCCTTTGCTTTTCGTTCTTACTGTCGGCTAAAACAATATTAATATAATAATACAAAGCCCCGTAATATCACGGGGCTTTGTATATACTCACTACTGCATCGTGGTAATATACCAGGTATTACCAAAAGTATCCATTACCCCACCCGATCTACCATAATCCTGGTTGGTCAATTCTGATACTACTGTTGCGCCTTCGCTAAGCGCACTTTTGTATGTATCATCAGCATTATCTACATAGATGAAAAACACTCCCGGCTGCTCAGGATATTGATCCGTGCTATCTGCAAACATGATCACACTACCACCTATGCTTATTTCTGCATGCATCACAGTATTTTCATTACGCATCACTTTCATTTTTTCTTCTGCGCCAAATACTTTCTGTGTAAACTTTATAAATTCTGTAGCGCCATCCAGAATTAAATAAGGCATTACAGCCTGGTAACCTTCGGGAACTTTTGCCATGGGATAAAATTTAGAATTTAAAATTACAGCTACTTTTTATTTCTCTATTTATCCTTTCATTAAGATATTCACAAAAAAGCCACTCTTATCGCGCAAATAGTAATTTCATAAAAAGATATTATGAGAGCAAAAATGACCCTTATAACATTGGGAGTATCCAACTTTGAAAAATCTTTATCATTTTACAAAGACGGGCTTGGATGGAACATTTCCAAAGATAGCGGTGATGATGTGGCATTCATTCCTTTGGGGGGAATTATATTAGCATTATATCCTAAAGACTTACTGGCAAAAGATGCCCAAATAAGCCCTGAAGGAAGTGGTTTTTCGGGTATCACTTTGGCACATAATACAAAAAGTGAACAAGAAGTTGATGAGGTGCTGGAAACAGCCAAACAATTAGGAGCCAAAATTCTAAAAAATGGCCAAAAAGTATTCTGGGGTGGCTACAACGGATATTTCGCCGACCTGGATGGCTATGTCTGGGAAATAGCGTACAATCCATTCTGGCAGTTCGATGAAAATGACAATATCATTCTTCCCTAAGCTTTAGGCATACCTTGGATGCTCTTCCGTTTTTATAATATCAACCAGGTATTGCAATGAAGTGGTCATTAGCGGATCCCTATCCTTCTCTACAAATGTACCGTCGGGCATTTGTATTATGGTCATTATAAACTTTGGCCAGCCATCTATTTTAAATGCCTCTACATTCCATACTATTTCTTGCTTAGCAGCATGTTCGTAATCTGTATTTGTCCAGATATGGCCCTCTACCGGCTTGTCATTGTATGTTAGTGTTACATCGAATCCCTCATTCATAGCGCATTGATTTTATAATGGGTGAAATGTTCTATTAAAATTAAATAATAACTGCTGATAAAACGAAAAATATCATCAGTTTTAGACTACTAATTATTAGTTTCTACCCCAATTTTCACCCTGCTTACAGCCAAATAAAATACATTATCATAGATTAGTTTATTATCTTTATATAAAGCTGAAAGGTTCTTATTCTTCACCTTCTAAATGCTTTCATATGAAATTTACAACTTGCATATTGTTGTGTTTTTCATTGCTATTTGCATCGTTTGCCTACGGACAAAATACAAAAGCAGCCTCCGACAATAATACTATTTTAAACTCTGCAGCCACTATGCCTGAATTTCCTGGTGGAACAGATAGTATGCAAAGCTATATTTCCAACACGGTCATTTATCCGGATGATGCAGTTGCGAATAATATACAGGGACGTGTAATTGTAAAATTTGTAGTGGATGCAAATGGGAACGTTGTAAAACCAATGGTCGTGCATTCTGTTAATCCCCTCCTCGATAGCGCGGCAGTTGCCGTTATCCGCTATATGCCACAATGGAAACCAGCCGAGAATGACGGCAGTCAGGTAAGTGTATATATGACGCTACCCATAATTTTCCATCTTGACAGCGACAATCAATCTACCGAAAAAGTAACAAAAAAGAGCAGCAGCAAATCTGTTTCAAAATCGATTGCTAAGCATTAATTTTAATGTTAAAGACTATGTAAATAAAATCCCTTCTCTTTTTTTTAACTAAATAATTTCTTGTTATTTCACTGCACTTCTGCAAATTGCATTACACATATTTTGAGGATTCTGATGAAGAAAATAACTGAATTAATAAACCGGATTATTGTCTTCTGCTTTCTATTAATGGTAATATCCTTTTTACCTTCTTTCTCCTTAGCACAAAGCCAGCGGAATGATGCTTCGTTCGCAAAAGAAGTTCTTAGGTACGTGAATGAGCATCGCGATAGCATGGGCCTGGCTCCCTTGCAAATGAATAATGTTATTTCACAAGCTGCAGAAATACATAGCAGCAACATGGCACAAAAAGTAGTTCCTTTCGGCCACGATGGTTTTGATGAACGTATTGGTAACTTATTAAAAGAGCTAAGCCCGGCAAATGCAGGTGCAGAAAACGTAGCCGATGGTGTTACCAGCGCTCGCGAAGCAGTAAACCTGTGGCTACACAGTCCCGGACATCGTAGAAATATTGAGGGGAACTTCAACCTTACCGGCATTGGCATAGCCAGTAGCAGCGATGGTAAAATATACATCACCCAAATCTTCATTCACAAGTCTTAATCAACACTATACTTAAATAATAAAGCGGGACATACATCCCGCTTTATTTATCGATCATTGATCGTAAGATGATTAAAAATTCCTGTTATAGTTTCTATCTCTATTGAAACCACCGCCGCCGCCTCTATTACCACCACCACTTGAAGGTGATTTAGGACGAGCCTCGTTTACGATGATATTGCGCCCCATAAACTCTGTTTCATTGAGGCTTTTTATTGCCTGAGTTGCTGCCCCATTGTCATCCATTTCTACAAAGGCAAATCCGCGTGACTGCCCTGTATAATTATCCTTTATTATTTTCGCAGATTTTACATTCCCGTATTGAGAAAACAATTGCATTAGATCCTGTTCACTACTTTGGTGGCTGATGTTGCCTACATAAATGTTCATGACGTTTGTTTTAATGATTTAAATTTTATTCATGCTGGCAATTGTAGTAAACTGAAGGATATAAAATAATAAAGATCAGAATTCTTAAAAGGCCACTCCAACAAATTTAATTATATATTTTGGTAAATCAAAGCCTGCGATTTTGATAAATACGATTAAAGAGCCTTCTCAAGCCTGTTGCTTGCAGCAATAGGCTCATTAACCGCCAGATAAGCCATTGCAGGTATTTTTGTGGTACGTATTTTCAAAAATGAAATGATGTCTTCGTCGGTTGCAAAGCGGTCACCGATATTTACAAAATGCTTAGCAAGCAAATCGTATCTCTTGCGCATCAGGTAAACGAAAACATGCAGAAAATGTATGCCATCAAACACGATACCATCGTTTGCCACATATTCATTGATGGTTTTCTTAAAATATACAGGATGTTCTGTCCAGTGCATTGACGGTTTTATATGATGGCTTATGTGATAACCGTCATTCCAACATTTGTGATTGTATTTGGTGTTAATGCAGGTAATACTGTTCCTATAAGCATTCTCAGGATCATTGGCGCAAATAAACGCATGCTGTGCCCAATTACCCATCATCATTATAATGCGGGATATCACAAACGGAAGAATAAATACTACCAACGTTGCCGGCCAGTTAATAAAACACAAGCCAACACATAAAGCAATAAACAGAAACTCTCCCCTTAAAGACCGATACATTAACTTTTTCCTGTTCTTTTTTATAAAGTAATTGGCAAGATGGATAATACCCACAAAGAAGAAGCTTGCCAGGTATTTTGTAAATCCTTTTAGAGAATCCCGTTGAAAAAACATTGTGCTGCTATCATCATCAGGCATATTATTCTCGGGGTGATGCATACCGATGTGGTGCGTATAATAAGTTTCTGGCGTTTGACCAAAGAATGGCCCAAGCACCCAGGGTAGATAATGATTCAATATCCTATATTCTTTCTTAAAAAAAGCTCTGTGGCTGGTGCAATGCAGCATAAGCCCAAAAGGGCCTTTAAAATAAAAGTTATTAAGGTAGAGATATGCAGCGGCCATTAGCCACCAGATCCATCCGGATATAGACGGCAGATATAATAATACAGAAAGTGGTATTAAAGTGAGTGTTATACTTATAGATAGATAGACAAAAGGCAAGTCTCTTTCATCGCGTATCATTGATTTGAATATTTTGTTTAAGCTTGAATTGTTGACAGTTTTTGCCTCAACAGGATCTGTAATTTCTGTTAGATATTTCATGAACGTTATTATGGATGAGTCAGCTACAAGATATAGATTTAATCTAAGAAAAACGGGAGAAAATTAAAATTATTATTCATCTATACTGTTAAAAAAATCATTGTTTTAATTAAATATGTTTTACAATAGAAATGATAACATTATCTTTAGCATAGTAATACAATAATGAAAAAGCAATTAATCTATACCTTCCTTATCGCAACGGCATGTTGTTTATCACAACACACATTTGCACAGAATAAATCAATATCTGCCCCATCTGATTTTAAATACGAAGAGCAAATGCCCACGCCCTCCGTAGACATTAGCGAGTATTTGCAAAAAAATGTAAAATATCCACCTGCGGCAAGAGCTGCAAGGATCCAGGGCCGGGTGATGCTAAATTTTATGGTTGATTCCATGGGTAATATTGGAGACATTAAAGTGGTGCATTCAGTACATCCATTATTGGATAGCGAGGCCGTGAGAGTAGTACGCACAATGCCTAAATGGACCCCTGGAAGCATCCCTGGAAAAAGAAAGGGGACCGATTATACCTTGCCTATTGAGTTTAGAATAAATGGTCCTGCGCCACAAGCACCTAAACCTTCAGTTGACATAAGGTCCTACTTATCAAAAAGCATAGTTTATCCCGCAGATGCCAAAAAGAAGCATATTGAAGGAATAGTGAAAGTAAAATTTTTGATAGATACTACAGGCAAAGTAAGTGAGCCGGTTGTGACAAAGTATCTGTATCCCTCGCTGGATAGTGAAGCAGTAAGAATAATTTCAAAAATGCCTCCTTTCAAACCCGCTATGCAGAATGGTAAGCCTGTAAATGTATATTTCGAATTGCCAGTTAATTTTAAGCTTTAATAATAATCAGAGCTTAGGTATTGACAATATGTTTCCTGGAATATTCATTGATGAGCTTTTGTATTTGTTCAGGTTTTTGAGTTCCTATCAGTAATTTTTTGCCATTTTTAAAGATGATCTGCAACCCTTCATGGCCTGCTACATTTACTGCAGCGTTGTTATTTGTTCCTCTTATTCCCCAGCCGCCATATTCTTTTGTCGGATTATAATCACGAACATAAACCTTCTCCACACTGTCCCAATCTATTTTACTTTCTTTCATCCTGAAAGGGAAAAAACGATATGAAATTCCGTTTTCATCTATATGGGTCTCTAGCTTCATTGTAAAGAAAAGAATACCAAATCCCAATGGCAAAAGGAAAATTAGATAAATTATCGGGTTAATATTCTTTGCCCTTTCTGTCCTGATAAAACGAACAAGAAATACGATTGTAATTATAATGGAAGTAATCAAAATGATCCATGCCCATACCTGTGTAAATCTTTGGGTTTCTGAAAATGCTGCCTGGTCCATTAAATTAAAAGCGGTCTTTTGAGGTTATCGATTCATCTACATTTTCCTTTATAATGCCTGCTTTTTTTAGCTGAATTAGTACATCATTTACCTCTTCAGATTTTTGAGTACCTATTAATATCTTCTTTTGGTTTTTGAGTATAATTTGCATTCCCTGGTTACCTGAAATATTATATGCTCTCCCATGATGCCTTGTATATCTCATTCCCCAGCCACCATATTCACCAATCGGACTATATTTTCTTACATAAATTGCAGCAACTTCATCCCAGCTTATTTTATTTTCTCTCAAATGCACAGGTTTGAATTGATAATATATTCCTGATTCGTCTATTCTCGTTTTCAATCTTACACTGATAAAAAGTAAGAAAATCAGCAGCGATCCTATATCACCAATAATAAGAGCGGTATATGAAGTATGCAGGGTATGTCTTTCGAGTGCTAAAAGATATTGACTCAGGTGCCATAAAGGAAATGCCAATACAAAAAGCAAAACAAACCAAATCCAGATTTGCCGAAATCGCTGAGTTTCTAAAAAACGTGCGTACATGATTTTAATATCACTAAATAGAAAGCCATCACTTTCCTGATAGTTAGTAATGGCTCTAATTTAGCAACTTTACCTTTTAAAAAGGCATTTATATTTTTCTACTTTTTTGCTACTTATTGCTGCTGTTGTTGCTGTTGTTTATTGCCCATCAGCTTCTTGGCCTCAATACTAAGTGTCGCATGTGGTACAGCACGAAGACGAGCCTTATCTATAAGCTTGCCTGTAACACGGCATATACCATACGTTTTATTTTCAATGCGCATTATAGCTTTTTCCAGGTGGCTGATAAATTGGATCTGTCTGCTGGCAAGCTGTGCGAGTTGTTCCCTTTCCATTGCGCCGCTGCCATCTTCCATATTCATGTAGCGGTTTTCAGTATCTTCTGTACCTGCCTCGTCTTTACGGGTAATAAGACCCTGCAGGTATATCAATTCCTTACGGGCACTTTCCAGTCTGCCGGTAATAAGTTCCTTAAATTCGTTTAGCTCTTCATCGCTATAGCGGTAAACTGGTCCGCTTGTTTGTTCTGGCTGATCCAAAATTGAACGTGTATAATCTGGTTGGTAATTAATCATTGTTTTTCCTGCATCGTCTGCTTCTTTTGCTTTGTTTTCCAGGCGACGATGCGCTATTATCACAGCAGGTTTTTTATCATCACGACCATTACGTGCTGATGGCGTAGGTGTTGGTCTTGGGGTAGCCGTTGGTAATGGCTTACTGGCAGTTAGAGGTCTTCCGCTTGAGGAAACCGATTTTGCAGGCATCACGTGCTTTGTAGCTATTTTAGCGGTAGGCTTCGCCACTTCTTTTTTCGCAATAGGTGCAGCCTTTTTAGGTTCTGGCTTAGCAACAGCTTTTGCTGGTACAGCCTTCTTTATCGGCTCAACTTTTTTAGCTGGAGCCGCTTTCTTAACAGGAGTAGCTTTTTTAACAGCCGTTTTTGACGCTGTGCTTTTAACAGGCGCACTAGCCTTTTTTACGGCGGGTGCAGCCTTCTTAACTTGAGCAGCTTTCTTTGGGGGGTTAGTCTTACTTGTCTTTTTATTCACAGGTTTGCTTTTTTTATTTAATGCAACCTTCTTTGTTACGACAGCCTTTTTGGCAGAAGCTGTTTTACTACCTGATGTTGCTTTTTTTACAATTTTTTTTGCTGGTGCTTTCGGTTTCTTTGCTACAGCAACCTTTTTCGTGTTTTTGGCCACAGCTTTTTTGGAAGAGGCGGCGTTCTTTGCGTTTTTGCCAGCCGTTTTTTTGTTTACGGCTTTCTTAGCTCCTGATTTAGAAGCCTTTGCATTTTTAACAGGCTTCGCAGCCGCTTTCTTTTTTGTAGCCATGACCTTAAGAATTTTTAGATATTAACACTTTAAGAGTCGCATCATTAACTTCAATTTCAGTACCAGACGGTATATTGGATGTTATCAGTATATTATCTGCCAAAATTTCGGCGCAAATATAATTATTAAAATTTATTATTGCAGATTTTAATGGTTGATAATCTTCTATTTCCACGCTTATACGGTCTGTTACTTCCAACCCACTTTCCTTCCGGATCTTTTGAATACGATTTACCAATTCACGAGCATTACCTTCGTCCTGTAATTCAGGAGTTATAGTAATATCCAGAGCCACGGTCAGATTGTCTTTATTGGCAACCGACCATCCGGGTATATCTTCAGCTATTATATCCACATCTTCTATTCCTATTTCTATACTACCACCTTCAATTTGTAAAACAACCTTTTTATTCTTTTCTAGAGTGGCAATATCCTGGTCATTCATTTGGCTTATTGCAGTAGCCACTGCCTTCATTTTCGTACCCATACGGGCGCCCAAAGCTTTAAAGTCAGGCTTGAGCTTTTTCTTGATAAATCCTTCTGTTTCAGTTAAATACTCAATCTTTTTTACGTTTACTTCACTTTTTATTATGTCTTCTATCCTCTCTATTTGTTCCTTCATATGAGCATCTAACACTGGAACAAGTATTTTCTGCAAAGGTTGCCGTACTTTAATATTCACTTTTTTGCGAATAGACAACACCAATGAAGAAATATCCTGGGCCAGCTTCATGCGTTCTTCAAGTTCTTTATTGATACAGCTCTCATCTGCATCCGGATAGTCAGCCAAGTGAACGGACCCATGCTTTTTACGTTTGGTTATATTATTAAGATTCTGATATAGCCAATCTGCAAAAAACGGAGCTATCGGAGCCATTAACAGGGCTATTGTTTCCAGGCATTCATAGAGGGTTTGATATGCACATATTTTATCATGTTCATACTCTCCTTTCCAGAAACGCCTGCGGCAAAGGCGAACATACCAGTTGCTAAGCTGCTCATCCAGGAAATACTCTATAGCTCGTCCTGCCATGGTAGGTTCATAATCATCCATATAGCCGTTCGCATCCTTTACAAGTGATTGCAACGCGGACAATATCCACTGATCTATTTCAGGACGCAGATGTACAGGTATATATTTTTCTTTGAATGTAAAACTATCTACATTGGCATATAGCGCAAAGAACTGATAGGTATTATAGAGGGTTCCAAAATACTTCCGTTGAACTTCTTTAATTCCTTCTAAATCAAATCGTAAGCTATCCCATGGGCTTGCATTGGTTATCAAGTACCATCTGGTAGCATCTGCACTATATTTTTCTATTGTACTAAAAGGATCTATAACGTTCCCCACACGTTTGCTCATCTTATTTCCATTCTTATCCAGCACCAATCCATTCGATACTACGGTTTTGTAGGCCACGCTATCACATAGCATTACCCCAAGGGCATGTAACGTATAAAACCATCCTCTCGTCTGGTCCACCCCTTCCGCTATAAAATCAGCAGGAAAGTTTTTAGCCAGATCCTTTTTATGATGTGGTTCGAAGGGATAATGAAGCTGCGCATACGGCATTGCCCCACTATCAAACCATACATCCACAAGGTCCGGCTCACGGTGCATCGGCTTTCCACTATCTGAAACTAAAACTATCTGATCAACATAAGGTTTATGTAAATCAAGCTTATCTCTATCAATAAACTGGTTGGTTTCCAGTTTCTTATCAGCCTTATTTACTTCAGAAATTAACTCGTCGATACTACCAATACATTTCATTTCTGTTCCGTCATCACTCACCCAAACTGGCAGTGGAGTACCCCAAAAGCGACTGCGGCTCAAATTCCAATCCACCATGTTTTCCAACCAGTTACCAAACCTACCTTCACCTGTTGCTTTAGGTTTCCAGTTAATAGTTTTGTTCAGCTCTACCATTCGGTCTTTCACAGCAGTGGTCTTTATAAACCATGCATCAAGCGGATAATAGATCACCGGCTTATCAGTTCTCCAACAATGGGGATAGGTGTGCTCGTATTTTTCTATTTTAAATGCATGCCCTTCCTGTTTTAGTTTCACAGCAAGGTCCACATCTACATCTTTATATTCGGGATTGTCTTTATAATTTTTTACATATCTGCCACTAAATTCT
>DATNFP010000097.1:0-2004 GCA_035606335.1 Flavipsychrobacter sp.
TAAAAAATTAAGCTAACCTTTTCCGAGAACAATAAAAATTGAGCTGAAAATTGGTGAACATATGCTGGTTTGATCTTTTAAAAATAGTATCGGGAATGTGATTTGAAAGTAATTATGTCTGTTAGCAAGGTAAAGATTCGATTTACCAGTATCAGAATGCTTGCATTCAGCAAGTTTTTCCTAAGGAAATGATTCAATTTGGATTAATTTTCTTTGACGAAACTCGGAGGCTAAAGTTCACGAGTGTAAGGAAATACCTGTACAAATAAACAGACATCTTGTTCAGTCACAGTCTTTCCTGATTCAGCGAATGGCTGCTGTTGTTCAAATGTACCTTGCGAGCAATTTCTGAGTAAAATCTTTGAATCTAAACCAAATGTTTTTCGCTGTCAATCAGAACTTTTTGTATAAATTTCGGCTTCTTAGACTGTATTCCATATATGTGTCGCAAGGTGAAGATGAAAGCTAGTACAAAAGTGTTACTTTAGAAGGATTAAAATGCTTACTATGCGAACGGCTGTTTAGAAAATGGTAAAAAAACAAAACATGTGATTTTATTTATTAATAACATGTGATTTGCCACGTGATAATTTATTGGTCGATTGTGATTTGTTAATCTATCTGAAAAATCATTTGATTATTCTTATCAGGAAAAAAGGCCACTGTGATCTTCATCATCATTACTATCATTTTCTGAGACATGACCTTCCTCATATTGTTCCTCTAGGGAGAGATCACTGGGTATTGGTACCTGGTTAGCTTCAAGGCGAGACTGTTTGTAGTGAAAAGAAACAATGAAGAAAATTATTTGGTGAACATAAAGAATAATAGTAATACATACCATGAATAATCCAATCCGTTTTTTCAATGCTTCATCATTAAGTCTTATATTTTTCCCTTTGGGATCAAGAAGGGTTGTAGATACGGCAAGGGTGTACGCGACATAGTACAAGGTAAATGAGATCTCTTTTGGGAAAGCCTTGGCGAGTATTTGATTAATAGTTGATAACTTCTGCTTATCTCCAGATTTCCACAATAATTGGTAAGCGGCAGCAACCTCTGATGACCGCTTCCAATCTGCAATGTTTGACGCTGATGCATTGGTGTTAATTGGGGTAACTTTAAGGATTTCAAAAATGCTTTGATGAACTCGTTTGGAAAAATCTGACTTATACGAACGCATCTTCTCATAGCACTAAAAAAAAGTCTTTAGATCTTCAAGAGTCTAAAAATACAGAATTTTTGAAACTTACCATCGTAATCAATTCCGAATAAAACTTTGTTTCCCACCGATGTTTCCCAATGTCTTGGATATAACAAGAGGACTTCTGGTCAAGATATTCCTCTAAACTTCTTTTAAACTCTTCTGGTGGCGGGTACATGGTTTCTTTTGCGAGGAGAGAACATATTTTGCGCGCAGCAATCTGTAAAGAAAAATACTTTAAAAATAGGCTAGTTAATGGCCAAAGTAATTTCAATATAATTACCTCCCAGAAGTTTTTTCCCAAGCTATCTTCTCTTATTATTTTCTTTTGGACGCCAGTAAGATTATCCAACTTTTTGTTGACTTTCAGGATAGCGTTCCAAATTGCTTTATTTTGTTCGATGATTCGCTCTAACACGTCTTTCTGCGGATTACCTATTAAATTGTAATGACATTTCCCATTCATTTCACACACTCAACACCAACCTGAATAAAAATCTACTTCATTTACATTCTGTAAACTGTGTAATCTTTGGCGAAGATGGTGAAAAATTGATCAAGAGATCCTCCAGAGGGAGAGGTGTCTCTTTATTACCTTCCTAGTCGCTATCATCTTGTACTTGAATTATTGACTTTTCACTTTCAAAACTGAGACTCTGCTCTGTAGTAGTTTTACTGCTTCCAGCTGTATAGTATTGTGTAAGTTAAAGCATGGTATTTATAACCATAAATTTCAAGGTACCTGCAGAAACTTTTGTCTTTTTTGAGCTATTTTTTTTTTGACCTTAAAAGCATTCGAT
>DATNFP010000098.1:0-20761 GCA_035606335.1 Flavipsychrobacter sp.
AAAACATACCCTGGAGCAACAAAACAGAGCAGGTATCTGTTGCAGGCCTGGCTCCGGGTGTTTACTTCCTTTCTATAGCCGATGCAACGGGGAACATGTGGCGTACGCAACGATTGATAAAGCAATGATGGAAATTATAACAGTTAAATAAGAAAATCCCCGGATTACGGGGATTTTCTTATTTAGTATATTTAAAATGCTGCTTATCTTAGTCCATTGGAAATTGTGGCCCCCGGGCAGTATACTATGTACTCATTTACCGAACTAAAAAAGAATTTAAAAAAAGATTACAACAGTTTTAGAAAAGTGCGCCTGGCAATATTGGGTGATACCAGCACTCAGATATTGGCACAGGCACTGAAGGGTTATGCCTTCCATTATCAGATACATCTTGATATTTATGAGGCCGATTTTAACCAGATAGAGCGGCAGGTATTTGACGCTTCTTCTGATTTGTATGCGTTTAAGCCTGAAATAACAATTGTTTTTAACGCCGTTGAAAAGCTGCTGTATAAATTCAATAAGTGCAATCCCCAGGGTAAGATGCATTTTGCGGAGGGACATCTGCAAGGCATTTCGGCAATGTACGAAGTGTTGGAAGAGCAGCTTGGATGCAAGGTGATTTACTATAATTTTTGTGAGATAGACAATGCTGTTTTTGGCAATTACGCGAATAAGACCACTTCATCATTTATCTATCAGCTCAGAAAAATAAACCTGGAGTTGATGCGCCTGGCTCAATATGCCGGGAATTTTTATGTATGCGATTTATGCACTTTGCAAAATAGGATAGGCAGGAACAATGTATTTGCAGCAAACATTTACATTAATACAGATATGGTATTTAGCCTCGACTTTATACCTCATGTTGCAAAAAGCACTTTAGACATTATTACGGCATTGCAGGGGAAAGCGCATAAATGCCTGATCCTCGATCTGGATAATACATTGTGGGGCGGCGTAATAGGTGATGATGGCATAGAGAATGTCCACATTGGCAATCTCGGTATAGGCAAGGCATTTACCGAATTTCAACTGTGGTTGAAAGCACTGAAAGAAAGGGGTATCATACTTGCGGTTTGTAGTAAGAACACAGAATCTGTTGCTAAAGAGGTTTTCCAAAGCCATCCGGATATGGTGCTTCGCCTCCATGATATCGCTGTATTTGTTGCTAACTGGGAAAATAAGGTAGATAATATAAGGTACATTCAGTCTGTTCTGAACATCGGGTACGATTCTATGGTTTTCGTAGATGATAACCCTTTCGAGCGGAATATGGTACGCAATAATATACCGGATATTACTGTGCCTGAAATGCCGGAAGATCCTGCTGATTATCTTTCGTTTTTATATTCTCAAAATTTATTCGAGACAGCTTCATTTTCTGTGGAAGATGAAAATAGGACAACCTATTACCAGACAGAATCAAAAAGGGTCTCAGCTCAAAAAGCACACACAGATGAAGGGGCTTTTTTAGAAAGCCTTGATATGACATCCGATGTGCAGCATTTTAATAAATTCAATACTCCAAGAGTCGCACAACTGAGCCAGCGTTCCAACCAGTTCAACCTTCGCACAATAAGATACACAGAAGCCGATATCGAAAGAATGGGCGCAGATAACAGCTTTTATACTTTCACATTTACCCTCGAAGACAAGTTTGGAGATAATGGATTGATATGTGTGGTTATACTGAAAAAAGAAGATAGCACGACATTATTTATAGATTCCTGGTTTATGAGCTGCCGGGTACTAAAGCGCAGCATGGAGGAGTTTGTATTAAACACTATTGTATCGTT
Organism: Flavipsychrobacter sp.; assembly: GCA_035606335.1. Lineage (GTDB taxonomy): Bacteria > Bacteroidota > Bacteroidia > Chitinophagales > Chitinophagaceae > DATNFP01. The sequence continues at coordinate 1,800 of DATNFP010000098.1, forward strand.
TGCAGCTGAAAATGGTTTCAGATCATTGAAAGGTGAGTATATTGCAACTGCTAAAAATGAATTGGTAAAAGACCATTACAAGAATTTAGGCTTTCAGCAAAAAGAAGGATTTTGGATATTGGCAATAGATAGCTACAATGCAAAAGGAAGTTACATTAAAAACAAAAATGTACCTGTAAATAATGGATAAAAACGAGATACTGGTAAGGGTAAATGAAATATTTAAGAAAGAACTGGATAATGAGGATATAAAGCTGGATTTTGAAAGTACTGCTAAAGATGTAGAGGAATGGGATTCCCTATCGCATGTGCAGTTGATCGTAGCGATTGAAAAAAGTTTTAAAATACGTTTTGCTTCAAGAGAGATACAAAGCTGGCAGAATGTGGGACAAATGGTAGAAACCATTTTTAAAAAGCTATAGCGTATTTTTGTTGATACTGTAATACACTCCTGATAGATGCTTTTTACTTCATTCATTTTTGTTTGCTTTCTACCCGTTTGCTTCTTTTTATATTGGCTGCTTTTCAGCAAAAATGTCACTACTCAGAATGTGTTTCTTTTAATAGCTAACTATTTTTTTTATGCATTTTGGGACTGGCGTTTCCTGTTTCTTTTGATAGGATATGGATTGGTCAACTATTTCATCGGATTGAAAATAGGAGAAGCATCTACCGAAAGGCAGCAGAAAGGGTGGTTGTGGCTGGCATTGATATCGGGTTTGGGAACACTGATATTTTTTAAGTACACTAATTTCTTTATTGGTTCTTTTGCCGATCTTCTTGCATTGCTCAACATCCATGCAAATCTTTACATACTGAATATCATATTGCCCTTAGGTATCAGTTTTTATACCTTTCAGACATTGGGATATGTTTTAGATGTTTATAAGGGAAAAGTATCTCCAACTAAAAACTTGTTGTCATTTCTTACATACACAGGCTTTTTCCCTATTGTTATGTCAGGCCCTATTGAGCGCTCCACCAATTTGCTCGTTCAGTTACAGCGTAAACGCACTTTTGACCCTGAAATTGCAAAAGATGGTTTAAGGCAGATGTTGTGGGGATTTTTTAAAAAAATTGTTATAGCTGATAATTGTGCGCTGATAGTCGATAATATTTTTGGCAATTACAGGCATGCCTCTTCCTTTTCTCTTTTGTTTGGGGCCATTTTGTTTACTATACAGTTGTATGCTGATTTCTCAGGATATTCCGAAATAGCGATTGGCGTTGCAAAGCTGTTTGGCTTTGATCTCGTAAGGAATTTTGCATATCCTTTTTTCGCTCAAAATATCGCCGATTTCTGGCGCAGGTGGCATATGTCGCTTACATCATGGCTTACTGAATACCTATTTACTCCGTTAAGTATTGCTTTGAGGGATTATGGAAAGGTGGGATTAATATTTTCTATCCTGCTTACCTATATCATTATAGGGTTTTGGCATGGCGCTAACTGGACTTTTATTGTTTTCGGGGCAATAAATGGTATTTATTATATCCCGATGATATTAAGAGGAAGACTTAATAAAAAAACTGCCAAGTCAAAAGCAAAATGGCTGCCTGGATTGCCTGAAGCAGGAAGAATGCTTGGCACATTCGGACTTATTGTTTTTGCAGAGATCTTTTTCAGGTCAGAGACCGTATCTGATGCTTTGCGTTATATACGCAGGATATTTTCAGCATCTATAACACAATACAGGGATTTAAGCGGTCATTTGGATCTGTGGATGTTTATAGCGCTTATGTTTATTGTGGAATGGATACAAAGAGATAAGCAGCATGCTTTGCAAATGAACAATAAGTCTGCAATTGCATGGCGATGGGGTATATATACACTATTTGTCCTTCTGATCTTTTTTGCCGGAGGTGAACAGCAAAGGTTTATTTATTTTCAGTTTTAACAGCGGATGAAAAGATTTTTATTACATGTTTTCGCTTTTTGTGTCCTCATCGCGGGGCTGCTGTTTGTTATTACGCAAATAACTGATCGTGGGTTACGGCATAGCAATTATTCCGGTTTCAGGGTTTGGAATGATATACGCAACGGAGCGATAAATGCGGATGTTTTAATACAGGGTAGCTCGCATTCGTGGGTGCAGATAGATCCGCATATACTTGATACTGCCCTTCATACCGATAGCTATAATATAGGTATGGATGGCTATAGCTTTGATGTGCAATATGCCAGGTATCGGATGTACCGTGAATACAATAGAAAACCCAAAATGATAGTGCAGGTTTTGGACTACTTTGTTTTCAACAAGACCACTTCTTTATTTGATAAGCATCAGTTTCTGCCTTATCTGGATAATGGCTATATTAATGATGAGGTAACACAGGTTGGCATGCCTGCTTATTATCATTACCTTCCTTTTTTAAAATACCAGGAAAATCCAGAATACATTGATGTAGGTTTAAGAGAGTTCTTTGATGTCAAGCACTGGCCGCTCACGGTTTATAAAGGCTTTCAAGGGCAAGACAGGCATTGGGATCAATCACAGTTCGATAATTTCAGGCATAATTTCAAGTACATCACTCCCGAGCTATCAGACGAAACTCTGAATGATGCTTATAGATTTCTGGATTCGTGTCGGAAAGAAGACATTAAGGTGGTTTTTGTGTTCACGCCTCATTATTATCAGTTCTCACAAATGGTAGCTTACAAGAGTAAATACATACAATTTCTAAAAGATATTGCAAGCAGATACGGCGCGGCATTTTTTGACTTTACTAACGATAGTATTTGCTATCATAAGGACTATTATTATAATGGGACCCACTTAAACAAATGGGGTGCTACTGCTTTTTCTTTAAAATTGGCGGATAGTCTTAAGACGATATACAAGTAACACAAAACCTGCAATTTTTTCTGTCACCTATTACGTTTTTAATTTATTTTTAATAAGTACCGGATATCGTTTTTACGATTTCAAATATCATGTATGTACGCACATTTTAAAAATTAAAGGATAAACAGGTAAATTAGAGCAAATTAATTTGGATACTTGACTTTCTTAATTAATTTTGCCCACTCAATTTGTTCACAAAAAATATAAAGAACTGTGGCGTACGAAAACAAAAACTTTGGCGATAACAGCCGCAATAATGAGAGTCTGTTTAGCAAACGCATTAAAGCAGGTAAGAGAAGAACTTATTTTTTTGATGTTCGTTCAACCCGTGGTAACGACTACTTCGTGACCATCACTGAAAGTAAAAAACGTTTTGATGACAATGGCTACGACCGTCACAAAATGTTTCTTTACAAAGAAGACTTCAACAAGTTTCTTAATGCTCTCACCGAGACATTGAACTATGTTAAGACTGAGCTGATGCCTGACTTCGATTTTGATGCATACAATCACGATCAGGAGAATGAGGAATCTGTTTCTGCTGCTGCTCCACTTGAAAATAATGAAGGTAGCGGGGTGGATGATTGGAAAATCTAACCTTATCCTTCTACATAAATATTTAAAAGCCGCCTTTGCAAAGGCGGCTTTTTTATGATGTTAACAAGAGAGTTTTTTAAATTATCAATTCACTATCCGTAGCTTGGCATAGTTAAGCATTATCTTTTTTTGCCCGTGCCCATTTTGAAATTGTATCGTCGCAATACGATTGTTTACGCCTCCTTCCATTTGTATGATCTTGCCAAAACCAAATTTTTGATGTTCCACATCTGTGCCCACATTCATTTGTTGAGGATCATCCGCTTTAAAATCAGAAGCAGGTTTATGTACAGGTGGGACAGGCTGCTGTAGCTTATCTGCCAGTTTTTTCAAAGAAGGCATTTTATCGAACGACTGGTTCAGCAAATTACCAAAAGCGCCAACAGATCCTTTCGCAGTATGGCTGCTGCCGGTAAAAGTACGGTCGACATGGATGTCAGGTAGCTCTTCGATAAACCTGCTCGGGTCATTCTGGATGAGATTGCCAAAGCGATAGCGGCTATTAGCATAGGTTACCCATAGGCGTTTTTTTGCGCGTGTTATAGCTACATAAAACAAGCGTCTTTCTTCTTCCAGGTCTGCCCTATCATAGAGGCTCATTGAGTTTGGGAACAAATTCTCTTCCAGTCCAACAACAAATACACACGGGAATTCCAGTCCCTTTGCGGCATGTATTGTCATTAGTTTCACCGTGTCCTGGTCTTCATCATTTCCTTCATCAGCATCCGTAAGAAGTGTTATCTGTTGTAGGTAGCTGCCCAGGCTTTTATCCCGAAGCTCACCTTCCTCATCAGGCGTTTCTGTAAATTCCTTAATAGAGTTCAGTAATTCCTGTACGTTTTCATAACGTGCAAGGCCCTCTACTGATTTGTCATTATATAATTCCTGCACCAATCCTGTGTGCTTCCCAATACCAAAGGCTACGTCATAAGCATTCTGCTTTTCCAGCATCACCTGGAAGCTTTTTATTTTGGTAACAAAGTCTTCTATGGCTATGGCAGCTGCTCCTTTCAATCCCACAGCTTCCAGATTTTGTAACATCTCCCAAAAAGATTTGTCCAGATCATTGGCTTTTACCGTTACCTTCTCCAGGCTGGTTTTGCCGATGCCGCGTGCCGGATAGTTAATGATGCGCTTTATATTTTCTTCATCGTTTGGATTTACGATCACACGCAAATAGGCAAGGAAGTCTTTAATTTCTTTTCGCTGATAGAAAGATACACCACCATATAGCTTATATGGTATATTCATTCTCCGCAGGCTTTCTTCAAAGGAGCGGCTTTGCGCATTGGTGCGGTACAGTATAGCAAATTCCTTATTGAGATAATGGTTGCGCAGTTTCTGTTCGGTAATGGCATCTGCCACAAAACGGCCCTCATCGTTATCGGTCATGGTGCGCACCAGTACTATCTTATCACCCTCACTATTGCTTGTCCATAGCTGTTTTGGTATCTGGTTTTTATTATTAGCGATCACATTGTTGGCAACGTTAAGGATAGATTGCGTGCTGCGGTAGTTTTGCTCCAGCTTTACAATTTTCACATCTTCATAGTCATCCTGAAACTGTAATATATTCTGCACAGTTGCACCGCGAAATGAGTAAATACTTTGCGCATCGTCTCCCACCACACATATATTTTCGTGAACAGCTCCAAGCATCTTTATAATGGCATACTGTGCCAGGTTAGTATCCTGGTACTCATCTATTAAGATGTATTTAAAACGGTGCTGGTATTTTGCAAGCACATCAGGGAAATTGGTAAGCAGCACATACATTTTAAAAAGGAGGTCATCAAAATCCATTGCCCCATTTTTAAAACAGCGTTTGCTGTAAGCGTCATATATGTCTCCCATCAGTGGTCGGTTGCTACGCGCATCTTCCTGTTGTATGTGGGTATCTTGTTTGTACGTAACCGGGTCTACAAGGCTGTTTTTGGCAGCAGATATCCTGTTGTATACATAAGACGGCTTATAGTGCTTGTCATCCAGGTTCATATCATTGACAATGCTCTTTATCACGCTTTTTGCATCATCGGTATCGTATATGGTAAAGTTGTTCGGGTAGCCAAGCTTGTTTGCTTCTGCACGTAAAATGCGGGCAAATACCGAGTGAAAAGTTCCTATATATAAATTGCGGGCTTCAGTATTACCAAGTATGCGCTCTATTCTCTCTTTCATTTCCCTGGCAGCCTTATTGGTAAAAGTGAGTGCCAGTATATTGAATGCATCCACACCCTTGTGCATAAGATGTGCTATGCGTGTAGTAAGTACTTTGGTTTTTCCACTCCCTGCTCCCGCCACGATCATCAGCGGACCGTCTATATGCTCTACAGCCTCTTGTTGCTGCTCATTTAACCCCTTCAAATATTCCTGCATAACTGCAAATTTACATTAAGCAAATGTGATTGGCTGTCTGCAAAATATGTTTTTTTACACCTCTTGTTATTCAATATCAACAACATAACTTTTGGTTGTTAATGCTATTTCAGGATTTTATTTTTAAACGGTTTTCCGGATTAATTAAAAAATAATCTTACTCCTAGTTAAATGGTTGGTTTTTTTAATATTATCTTTGAGATATTGTACTACCTAAAAATACTGTTATGAAAATCAGATTATTGATATTACTGGCTTTTTTGCCGATCACTGCTTTTACTCAAAATTTTGAAGTCGGCTTAGGCGGCGGATTGAGTATAAATGGAGCACCCACCAATAACGAAGTATACCGGGGAGACATTGTTACACCCAACTATGCAATACAGGCAACCATTCTGAGAAACTATGTTGATAATTGGCAATTAGGATTTGATACTCATATTATGGAGCTATCCCGTAAGACTGATCAATTGTTTAGTGGTCCTCATAAGGGTGAATGGATAGGTGGTAATGGCAAAAAGTTTATTTACGGCCAGATATCTGTTTCAGCATGTGCTGTGGTAAATAAGAAACTCGTAATTAAGCACGGTTATTTTTATGTTGGTGTGGGTGGTGGTTTAGGTCTTGTAAGAAACAAACATACATATACTCCATCCGGTAATGTAGCCTATATAGCGCCCGATGGAAGCTATGGATTAGTATATGGCCTGCAGGGAGGATTTAACCACGATATTACTAAACGGTTTTCATTTAATGCTGAGATAGCTTTAAGGGTTTTCGACATGAATAATAATGCCGCTGCATTAGATGTATCCCCTTATACAAACCTGCATTATCGTATTGTAGGTTATCCGCTTACAGTTGGTATTCATTATAAATTTGGAGGGAATAAGAAACAGTACATGACATACAAAATAGCCGTAAAAGAATAATTATTAGAATTATTTATTATTTTTCAAAAAGCTCTTAATGTTAAGAGCTTTTTTGTTGTATGACATTTTAGTTGCACCAAAAACATAGCCTATGCTTATCAAAACATTTCAATTACAAATTGAAAAAATAAAAAGTAATAAAACTACCTTTTTCTTATTACTGATCCTGTCTGCAGTGATCATTTGGTTTGGCAATAAACACGATGCTGGCCATGGGCATAGCAATGTTATACAGGCTATTGGTTATTTGTTTGCTATGTGGCTTTGTGCTTATTGCATTGATCTGTATGCTGTAATGAGACCTTTAAAAAGGGATTTTGTTGTACGCAGACCTTTATTGGAATCTGTTATAGCATTTATCTCCCCCGTGTTAGGTGGTGTTTGCATTTTAATGCGATTTAGTGGTCAAATACCATGGGAGCAACGCCCCGGTATTGCAAAACTCCCGATATTTTTGGGACTAATATTGTTCCTGTATCCGATTGCTCTTGCAATTATTATGCTATTATTAAAATATAAGCTAAAGGATCTTGGGTTTCGGGTACAAGGTTTTATCCCCGGAATAGTCGTTCTTATAATCACTGCATTGACCGCATATATAGTTGCACCGGGAAGATTTACGATACATGAGGTATTGCAGGAGGGTGGTGGTATTATTGGTGCTCTTGTTATGGGATTTATATATGCAGCGTTACCCGAAGAGTTTCTCAGGCTTATCCTTCAAACACGTTTTGGGGCATTGTTACGTAACACGGGCGCTGGTTGGCTCATTGCTTCGCTTATCTGGGGGCTGCTGCATGGTCCTAAATGGTATGGGGAAACAAAAGATTTTATAGAGACAATATTGTCATGCTTACGGATAGTGCCATTAGGATTAATGTGGGGCTATCTTACTCATCGAACTAAAAGCATTCTGCCATCTATATTAGCACACGGTATGAATGTATGGGGTCTGCAAAGTTTCTGACCTGCTTAAAATGGGAAAAGCGTAAGCAACGCTTACGCTTCAATTAGGGGTAAAAACTTTTTGGTTCTATATATTGCGTGTATCTTATCTCTGTACAAATATCATAACGCAGAAAATTGATAAGAATTTTCTGAGCTGGGTTAACCATCGTTTAACACTTCAGTATTTTTAATAGGATTTGTATAGAATATCTATGCATTTCTACACCTTTTTAGATATATTTTGGTTAAATTGGCAATATGGATAACAATGAAGCTATTGCTGCAATAAAACAATACCTGCGGCACCGCTACGCTAATTATCTGAACAAAGCATTTACTAACAGGCTGATACTTTCTGAAAGGCACGAACTGCTAACGAACCTTGAAAATATTAATGCTCAACGCCTGGATGATGTGCTCGAATTAATGAAAGAAAAAGGGTATATAATTGAAGATACAGGGATACTTATTACCTTCAGTCCTGCCTTTCTTGTTCAGAACTAATATTTTTAGAATTTAAGGCTCTGTTAACTACAAATACTTTGTACGAGTAATAGTTTTGCAATGATCAATTCTGCAACATGTATATAAAAGATCAAATATTTAAGGATGAAGATACCTTATTGGAAATGCTATTCGATTTTAGCCTCGGTACGTCTTCATCTTTGATACAACAAATGATAGCAGATATTGATAACGATTTACTGGGTAATGATGCGTATATAAAATACCGCGATTCGTTACAGGATGAAGACGACAGAACAGAACTATATACAGAGGAGCGGGATTTGAGATTGGCAGAAAAGCTTATGCAGCAATTTGGATCCTTCGCTATAAGTAACTCTAAACTATATGGCATCAAAAAAGACGGAAAAGAGCTTTTATATGAGATAGATCTTTATTAATAGCAAAGCTATACGAGGTGTTAAAAAAAATAAAAATCATAATCTATTTCTATTGACAAAAAAGCAGTAACATTAAATTTGCGTTTGTACTAACAATTTATGCTTCGATTCCAGCACATAGCTTATCTGTACGTATTAGCCCTGGTACCTCTTTTCATTATACTATTTGTATGGATGATTTACTGGCGGAAGGCCAGGATAAAAAAAATGGGAGATGAAAGGCTTATATCTACTCAGATAATTGGGTTCATCCCGGGAAGAAGCGCATTAAAATTCATTCTGCTTGCAATAGGATTTGCTATAATAGTAATAGGCTGGGCAAACCTACAGATGGGTAATAAAATAGAAAAAGAACAAAGAAAGGGAGTGGATGTGGCAATTGCGCTTGATGTAAGTAAAAGCATGCTTGCTAAAGATATTCAACCTGACCGCCTTATCCGTGCCAAGCAGCTCATTCTTCGCCTGATGGATAAGATGCAAAACGACCGCATTTCTTTAGTAGTGTTTGCAGGTCGCGCTTATTTGCAGGTTCCCCTTACATCCGATTATAGCACCGTAAAAATGATATTGCAGGATGTCTCCCCTGCTACTGTGCCTACACAGGGCACTGTAATAGGAGATGCGATAGATATGGCAATGCAATCTTTCTCACAAAAAGAAAGAAAATACAAATCGCTCATTATAATAACAGATGGCGAGGACCATGATGAGCATGCCATAGAAAAAGCAAGAGAAGCTGCTGAGACAGGCGTGGTTATCCATACAGTAGGCATAGGAACTCCACAAGGCGCAACATTATACGACCCGGATACAAAAGCTGTAAAGCTGGATGAGAATGGCAACCCTGTTGTGAGCAAGCTTAACGAAGATGAATTGAGATCTATCGCTAATGCAGGGCATGGTACCTATTCTTTGTTGAACAATACCGATGCTGTTGCAGGAAAACTTTACGATAATATTGCCGGCATGGAGCAGAAGAACTTCGGTTCAGTTGAGTTTAAAGATTACACAAGTTATTTTCAATACTTTTTGATCATTGGATTTATTCTATTGCTGGTGGAATGGCTGGTGCCAGGAACGAACAAAAAGATGAAAGTAAAAACAATATGAGTAAACATTTTTTCATACTAACCTTCATAGCTTGTCTTGCGTGTGCTTCCGTATATGGGCAAACAAAAAAACTAATACGTGAAGGGAATAAGCTATACGAAGAGAAAAAATATAAAGACGCAAGCAACGCATACGAAAAGGCATTGTCTAAAGATTCAAACAATACAGCAGGCCAGTTCAATCTCGGTACTTCTCTTTATCAGCAAAATAAGCTTGATTCATCAGTTAGCGTTTTCTCTAATGTTTCAAAGAATGCCAAAGACAAAAGCAGTAAGTCTATGGCCGACTACGATATAGGCAATACCTATATGCAACAACAGAAATGGGACGATGCGATAGACGCGTATAAGCATACTCTTATTAATAATCCTCATGATGCTGATGCCAAGTATAACCTGTCTTACGCTGAACAAATGCTAAAGAAACAGCAGCAACAGCAAAAAAATAATAAGAACAATAAGAACCAGCAAAATAAAAATCAACAAAACAAGAATAACCAAAATAAAGACAATCAGAATAAAAATAATCAAAATCAAAACCAGCAAAACAAGAATCAGCAGGACAAGAACAACAAAGACCAGCAGAATAAAAATCAACAGAATAAGGATCAGCAAAACAAGGATCAGGATAAGCAACAGCAAAACGAAAATCCACAAGCCCAGCCAAGTAAATTATCTCAGCAGCAGGCAAATCAATTGCTCGATGCTTTACAAAGAGAAGAGCAAAAACTTCAGGATAAAAAAAATCAGCAGAAAGGAGTACCTGCAAGATTAGCAAAAGACTGGTAGTTTTTTTCTTCACTGATTAGTGCATGAATTACTCAATCGATCTGATTTTTTATTCTTAAATTCTTTTTTAAGTCTTTATTTAGCTTTTAAGTTGTCAACATTTTTTCAACATCTCGTGAAAAAAGTTTAAAGATTTTTTTTTAGTAGTGAAAATTCTTTTTAATATTGTGTAAGGATTGTACTTACTAACCCATCCTTTATAAGAGTCCGGCAGTTCACAACACTCGCCGGACTTTTTTTATTCCTCTGTAGCGCTTGCTGGTAGCTGTTTTCAGAGCACACTAATTTTTTTATGTTTCGTTATTATATTTTTTACAAGCCATTTCATGTATTAACCCAGTTTTCTCCCGAAGGCGAAAAATTGACACTTTCCCACTTTTTACCTCATTTACCCAAAGAAATTTACCCTGTGGGAAGATTAGATTTTGATAGCGAAGGATTACTTTTTTTAACCGATGATAAGGCAATTACTCACAAGTTACTCACACCCACATTTGCTCATGAACGAACTTATTGGGTACAGATGGAAGGTATAGTTACACCACAAGCAATAGAGCAACTTCAGGAAGGTGTGTTTATTAATGTGAATGGAAAACGATATAAAACAAAACCGGCTGTTGCAAAAATACTCACACCCGAACCACAAGTACCTGAACGCACAATTCCTATTCGCTACAGAAAAAATATACCCACATCATGGATATCACTTACACTAACGGAAGGAAAGAACAGGCAGGTAAGACGCATGACCGCAGCCGTAGGTTTTCCTACCTTGCGATTAATACGTTATAGCATTGGTAAAGTAACTATTGATGGTTTGCAGCCCGGTGAATATAAAGAAGTAGGTGCCGATATAAAATTGCGTTTATTTACACATTAATGGCAGTTTAATTAAAAAATGGATAATAATTTTTTTTATGCTGTTAAAAACAGGGGGAGAAGTAATTTTTTGATTACTATTTGTTGTAATTTCCTGTATAAATTTAAAAATATGATCAGGGTAATTTTTGTTTCACTTCTTATGCTACTCTGTGGTATCAGGTTATAATTAACGGCTAATAAGGATAAGCTTTGCATAATAAGGTAAATGATAAATGAAATTAATTACGTGCTATTCTATACTTTTCATTGCTAATCCAAACGGATAGCTATTTTTGTGCTGTTAAAAATTATTAAGGCATTTATGTTTAATTTGATATTGTTCGGTCCTCCGGGTAGCGGTAAAGGCACACAATCGTCTAATATTGTGCAACATTACCGTTTGCTTCATGTCTCTACAGGGGATTTATTGCGCGATGAAGTAAGTCGTCAAACGCCCCTTGGTGTAGAAGCAAAAAAATACATGGATCAGGGATTGCTGGTGCCGGATGAAGTGGTAATAGGTATGATAAGCAGCAAGATCGATGAATCTCCTGATGCAAGAGGATTTATTTTTGACGGGTTCCCCCGTACCAGGGCACAGGCTGAGGCGCTTGATAAACTATTGGAATTTAAGAACACCCAGATACATCTTGTATTGTCATTAGAAGTTCCGGAAGAAGAGTTGATGAAACGCCTGATCGGCCGTGGTGAAACATCCGGGCGTTCAGATGATAATGAGGAGATCATTACCAAACGTATAAAAGAATATAGGGCTAAAACAGAACCTGTAGCCAGTTATTATAACTCTCATGGAAAGCTCGAACGCATAAAGGGTGATAATTCTATAGATGAAACCTTTAAAATGCTCTCAAAAGAAATTGATAAATATTTGCTGCCAGTATAGTGGAGAAAGGAAATTTTGTAGATTATATACGCATATTTTGCCGCTCCGGAAAAGGAGGAGCAGGTAGTTCGCATTTTGCGCGGACTAAATTCAACCCCAAGGCTGGGCCTGATGGTGGTGACGGAGGACGTGGGGGCCATATCATCTTAAAAGGAAATGCACAATTGTGGACATTGCTGCATTTGCGCTATTACAAAAATGTGTTGGCAGAAGATGGTGAGGGTGGAAGCAAAAATAATTGTACAGGCCACGAAGGCAAGGATATAATTATAGAAGTGCCATTAGGCACAATAGCCCGAGATGAGGAAACAGGGGAAGTAGAGGCCGAGGTACTGGAAGATGGAAAAGAAGTATTGTGGGTTCGGGGTGGTCGTGGAGGATTAGGCAACATAAATTTTAAAACCTCTACCAACCAGGCACCTGAATATGCGCAACCAGGAGAACCCGGAGTAGAAGGTTGGAAATTACTCGAATTAAAAATACTTGCAGATGTAGGATTGGTAGGATTTCCAAATGCAGGAAAATCCACCTTATTATCTGTAATGAGTGCTGCAAAACCTAAAATAGCCAATTACCCGTTTACCACACTTGTTCCGCAATTAGGCATTGTAGCTTATCGAGACAATAGGTCGTTCGCAATGGCTGATCTGCCGGGTATTATAGAAGGGGCTGCAGAAGGCAAGGGACTTGGGCATCGTTTCCTGCGCCATATAGAACGGAATTCTGTATTACTGTTTTTAATTGCTGCAGATAGTCCTGATCATGCAAAAGAGTTTCAAATACTTTTGGATGAGCTGGAACAGTATAATCCTGAACTGCTACATAAAAAAATGTTGATAGCGATCAGCAAAAGTGATATGCTGGATGAGGAACTGAAACAGGCAATTGCTGATACTTTACCACCGGGCATTCCACATTTATTTATTTCATCAGTTGCTAATCAAGGCATTAATGAACTAAAAGATGCCTTATGGAATGCATTAACTGATGAGAACGGATAAACTTTCATTCTTCTTAATTTTGAATAAACATCATCCCGATGAAGGAAATTACACCTGGTACGCTAAAACGTCTTATAGACAGTGCAGGCGATCTTGTGCTTATTGACGTAAGGGAAGAATGGGAACGGAGTAACTATAATATAGGGGGCACGCATATTCCATTAGGAGAGCTCATCATAAGACAAGTCGAAATACCAAAGGAAAAAACAGTTGTCTTTTATTGTGAAAAGGGTATAAGGAGCGCTATCGCTATACAAAGATTAGAAGCGCTTGGCTATCATAATCTTTATAATCTTACCGGTGGCATCAAAGCATGGAAGGCTATGAAATAAGGTCCCTTTTTAATTCTAACTGACCGCCATTTGTTGATACAACTAATTTATGTGGCATATTCAGACATAATGCATAATTCACTTCCTGGTGGCCACATGGAAAATCAAAGCAGACAGGGTAATCGTATTCTTTCACCTTATCAGAGATAATCTCATTTACAGTTTGGCCAAAAGGGCGATCAGTGTCTTGCAGCTCTGTAAACCCTCCCACGATCAGCGCTTTTATATTATCTAATTTTCCGGCTCGTTTCAGGTTTAGTAATAAGCGGTCAATGTTATATAAATACTCACCTATATCTTCAATTAATAAAATTTTACCTGCGGTACCCACTTCAGAAACAGACCCCGTTAAATGAGCGAGTATTGCAAGATTGCCGCCTGTCAGAATGCCTGTAGCTTCTCCTGCTCTATTAAATGCTGATGGAGGTGTATGATAAAATAAAGTTTCTCCCGTCAGCGCTGCATAGAGGCTTTTTATATGATCGGTATTTTCAGTTCCGGGCTTAAAGGCGCCGCACATGGGGCTATGCAGTGAAGAAATGTCAAGTGTAGCCTGTATATGATTATGCAGTACCACAATATCACTGAAACCACATATCCATTTAGGCTTTTGTTTAAATTTTGTGAAGTCCAGATCATCTATTATCCTGCTCATACCATATCCGCCGCGTCCCATCAATATTGCATCTATATCCGGGTTGTCTAGCATCTGTTGCAGATCCTGCAAACGGGTGTCATCGCTGCCAGAAAAATAAAAATGTTCCTTGCCAACTGTATCCCCTAATGCTACTCTGAATCCCCATGCTTTCAATACCTCTACTGCAAATGAAACTCTTTCATGCGATACATAACCCGATGGACAGGTAATACCAATTAAAGAGCCGTTTTTCAAATACGATGGGTACATAATCAATCTATAAATAAATCAAAATTTCACGGTAAGATAGCTATAAAAATTTCGTCGTTCCTAACCTCCACATTGTATGTTCGCAATTTATATCCTTCGCCACTGGTGTTGTATCCGTTACGCGGGTCATACCTGTAGCCATGCAATGGGCATACTATTCTTCCTCTTGCATCTATCCATCCTTCACAAAGATGAGCTCCGGCATGTGGGCAGAGTGCAGTGAATGCATAAATATCATTTCCCCTTTTCAAAAGACCTATCAGCCTTTCGTCAATTGATATTTCATGCAATGTATTTTCTGCCAGTGTAGAAGCATTTATGCCTTCAGCCTTGTGCCAGGTAAAAATCATAGGATGTTTTTCCCGAAAAGATTATTAATAACTATTGTGCGAATATAAACCGCAAAGTTATACCACCTTGAGTTGTTGTTATTGGATAGGAGCTGGATACATAGGGTATTGTTTGCTGTCTGTCGTAAAAGAAGTGCAGGGTTAATTTGTTGCTTACCTGGTAATCTATCGTTGGTGAGATCCGAAGCACTTTTTGACCGCTTGACGTTATGCCAATATTTTGTGAAAGGAAGTTATTTGAGTTTTGATCGTTTCTAAGGCCTATATCCACTTTTATACTCAGCTCGTTTTTTAGTTGATGCACACCAAATAAAGAGAATGGCAATTTTAATCCTTTTATGCGGTAGCCGGCACCTATGCTATATTCTGTGCTGTTTGTCTCAGCCACCTGGTAATCGATCAAGCTAAGGCTCTCTGTTTTTGCCTTTCTTATTTCAAAGCGTGCAATAACATTATTACGGAAAGTTGCATCAACCCCTATCAATGGATTAAACTGCTGTGAAATTGTTACGTTCGGTACCTGGAAGAACGGAACGTAGTTATGTGAGTTGGAATCTATAAATGAAGGGAATCCCAACCCATAGAGATCCTGGTAAAGTAATGAAGTAGCAAAACCATTCATTGACATACTGCCTGTATAAGCATGGTTGATCACGAAGTTCGACATGATTTCACTTAGCCCAGGTATTTTGCTTAACCCGTTATATGTTACCCTCCAGTTTGGCAAAGGATAGAAATATTTAAATGGATTGCTTTGTATAGTAGGATTATTGTAGTCTATCATGGCAACTGATGCAGCGCTTTTTCCCGTATATGCTGCTATGAAGGAAGGTATCAATACATCCTGGGAATATTGTGTGTATCCTTTTTGATATGCAGGGTTGCTTGGGTCAGGTGTACCGTTAGTGTATGGGTTACTTTGTCCCAACCGTTTAGATATAATGACCCCATTTGCAAGGAATTGATTGTATACACCGGAACCTACTCCTGATTGTTTGAACATCGTTTTCAGAGAGATGTATGAAATATTAAAAGAGCCGGTTTCATACGGATTAAGATGCAGGAATCCCGTTCCTGTATCTTTAAATAGTTCGCTATGCGATTTAGTGAATGTTTCCTGTAAGGATAGATCTATTCGTAGATCCGGGGCAGGTTGTATGGTCGCGGCAAGCGACAGGTTCCTCGAAAATGTTTGTTGGTATTGCGAATTGAAAAGGCTATCCGTACTTAGCCGTTTGGCATACGCTTGCTCATACAGCCACGCGCTGTTCGGCTGATATCCATATACAAAGTTGAGTCCTGGTGCGCCACTGTATGTATTTATACCCATTACCCGTGTACTGTCAAGCCAGCCTGGAAGTATGGTGCCTGAGGTTTGAGTATAATTAGCAGTAACGCGTTTTAGCGAAGTAAGTAACCTGCCCACAACTTTTTCAGTAGTATTCAGTTCTGGTGTCGACGCTCTTCGTTTCTTTCGTGCTTCTTTGCGTTCTTGTTTTCGTTTTGCTTTCTCTGCTGCTCTGCGGGCTTTGGCCTGGGCTTTTTGTACCTGTCGGAAAGAATCTAATTGCGCATTTGTAAAGTTTGCTGTATTCACCACATTTAGCAGGCTGGTATCGAGAGGTTGATTTTTAGTTTTGCTATTATTGCTGTTAGTGTTATTACCATTATTACTCTCGTTATTATCACCATTGCCATTTAAGCTACTAGCATTTATGCCATTTTTAGGTCCATTGGGATGCGAACGCAAATCTTTTATATTTCCATTATTACCGGGTCCGTTTGTCTTTGTTGGTCCTTTGGGGCCTTTAGTACCGGGCCCTGTTTCATTCAGAGCTCTTAAAAAGCGGTTTTTGTTATAGAGCTTGGCAAAGTCCAATTCTCCTGCTATTTGTATATTTTGTGTATTGCCTATAGTATTACCCAGTTCTGCCGCAATGATAGATGCTTCTGTGTAATTATAATTTGCTGTATAAGTGCCTCTCAGGTTCATCCAGTCGGTAAGGGGTAATTTTTGAAGCGGCACTGTATAGGTGGCATTAAATGTTTGGTTATAATTAGTGTTACGTCCAAACGTTTTTATTTTATTCCATAGTGAATCCATTTTCGCCTTAGAATTTATAAGGCCATATGGCTCGTCGATAACCGCATTATTGGTTGCGGTATAATCAATTGATAACGACCTGGTGAGTTCCCAACGTAAAGTATACAGGCGGTTCCATGTGAAGTTTTTGTAAAAAGTAGCCGGGATCTGGTATGGGCCGTCATCTATATTCCGTACTTGTGTTTCATCTACTACTCTGTTCATATCATTCCTGAAAGAGAAAGTAGAGGGCAATGGATTAAAATTAAAATCCTTTGCCAGTGCAAACCATTTTGATTTAGACTTAATCAGTTTTTTGAATGGCTCAATTGGCTTGGATTTTACACTATACGTGTAGCCAAGGCCAAATCTTTGATTAGTAAGATTATCAGCGCTAACCAATGGATTATGCTGGAACTGATCGGTATATGAATAAGTTAGATCAAAGTTCCTGAGACTCCATAGCTTGGGCTTGAACATCGGATTGTTTGATCCGAGTACTCGAACATTGGTCAGGTTGACACTAGTAATAGACGTAAAGGTTTGAGCCGCTTTTCTCATAGAGTCGCGCTGTGCAGCATCCCTTGCCATTGACAGTTCATCCGATAATATCACATCCTGATCGTATGGGTAGTATTTTGGGGTACTTACATTTTGGGTGTACCCTGCAAATAATGGTAGCTGCACTCCCCAGGTCCTCGGGAATAATTTACCAAGAGCCAGGTTTGTAGATGCGTTGTATTGATAAAAATTATCCTGGAAACGCTGATCTATTGTTTGGTCTATATTTCCATAACCGGCAGTATGAAGACTCCCTGAAAAATTTACGTTCCCAAGATCTGCGAGCTGCAGCGCAACTTTGCCTGCTGCTGCGTAACCTGCATGGTCGTTCATGCCAGCCATTCTTAATTCATCAAACCACACTTCCGAGCATTTAGCAAGCCCGTCATCGCCTGGATTGCTTTTCTTAGCCGGATTAAGTACGCCTATCATAATGTCTTTAGCATTCCCGATATTGGGGTTGCCGACCACGATTATTATGTTTTGGCCGGTATCTTTGGTTTGATATGGCTGATAAATGGGTATTCCCTTTTGGTCACGTTCCAGCTTTGCATTTACAAGGCTTTGCAGTACTATATTAAAAGTATTAGCCGTCGGCCATATTACAGTAGGGTCAGAAGTGCCCGGGGGTGTTACTTGTAATGGAATCTGGTATTCGTAATAGTTGCTGGTAAAGTCATCGCCTATACGGATGAATGCCCGTAAGTCGCCATTTTTTAATGGAGCTTGTCCTACTTCTGATTCACAATGCGCAAACATTCTTAAGTAGGTAAATTGACGCATATCTACATCCACTTCTTTATATACGGCTCTTGCATCCCCGTCGTTTAATGCGCAAGTTCTTAGAGATAATGATTGTTCATTCTGTTGTATCGTTTGGCCGTTCGCAACAGATTGTAATTGTCTGTTCACACCTGGGGGCAATACATAAGGTATTGGCTGGCGTTCGCTGTTTTCTTCTATGTTCACGGAGTTTACCGCAAAGTCAGTAGTATTTTGATTTTGCTGCGGAACTGTTTCTCCGGGTGTTTCCAGCGAATACTGATAATTACGCCATTGGTTTCTGCCAAGCTCCAATGTAGCAAAGCGAAGAATAACCTGGCTATCAGAAAAACCTGTCAGGAACATACGCATGAAACGTATAGAACGGAAATCGCTGATGCTGCCCACCTTCTGATCAAAATCCTCTATAGGTATTTTAAACTGATACCATTTTTCCTGGTCGTAATTGCCGTTTGGTAATTGTACTGTGCTTACCTGTTCATTCACAATGTAGTTAGTTCCTACGGGCATATTTGGCTTCAAATCCACGCGGTATTCATAATAATTTTCTGCTTCGTTCAGTGTATTATCCTTGTTTATATCTTCAGATTCGGGCAATGTAGTAGCTGCAGAAGAAAATGCAGCATTTGGATCTGTAATAGGGGAGTTTCCCTGTGGATTATTGAATTTTTTGTAGCG
>DATNFP010000099.1:0-32529 GCA_035606335.1 Flavipsychrobacter sp.
TATGTAGCAACTTACGATGCCTCAACTTCGAGGATAAAGATATATGCGAATGGAAATCTCGTATCAAATACAAACTTTGAACTTAGAAAGGATGCAAGCGGAAATCTAATTGGCAATCTAAACTATCCTACACCTACACAGGTGTTAATCGGAAGTTTCGCTAATTTAGCAGTAGGATATACAGGAATCACAACACAATCGTGGCAAGGTCTTTTTACAGGATCTATTGATGAATTAAGGGTATATAATAAAGCATTAGCCGCTTCAGACATCAGTGCATTATATCAACTGGAGAAAGCCGGACGTTAATTTTTCATTGCAAAAAGAAGTTGCTAAGTAATAGAGGCAACTTCTTTTTTCTTAAATTTATATACATCCATTTGATAGTGAGAAATATATTAACAGGCTTTGTGTTATTGATGTTCTTATGCAACTGTAAGAAAAACAACCAATCTGCAAATAACCCATCCGGAAATTTAACTGTTACATCGATTTCCGTAAATGATTCCACTTCAGGTAACTATATTTTTTACAATGTCAGGAATAACCCTACAATAAAAATTCATTTTTCCCAACCAATCGACAAATCAACTGTGTCGGGAAATATTACATTAATGTCAGCAACGACAAATGTTCCTTTGGGTAGCACCTTTAGCAATAATGATAGCGTGTTGATTGTGCAAACTTCATCACCATTAAAAAGCATTACTTATTATATTTTCAGAATTGCAACCGGGATAAAAAGCACATCCGGTGGAACATTACAAAGTTTATACGTTGCATATTTAACAACCCAAATTGATACAACAAATAAATTTCCCATTATAAGTGATAGCGCACTATTAACATTAGTGCAACAGCAAACCTTTAAATATTTCTGGGATTTTGGTCATCCGGTTTCAGGTATGGCGAGAGAGAGGAATACATCAGGCGATGTTGTTACAACAGGTGGTTCAGGATTTGGGGTCATGGCTATACTTGTAGGCATAAAAAGGAATTTCGTTGCCAGGCCAGATGCCCTCGCCAGAATTACTCAAATAGTAAATTTTCTCTCCACCAAGGCACAACGTTATCATGGTGCTTTTCCACACTGGATGGATGGAACCACAGGAGCTACAATACCCTTTAGTGATAATGATGATGGCGCGGACATTGTAGAAACATCTTATATGATGCAGGGCTTACTTTGCGCAAGACAATATTTCAATAGCACAACAGATGCTGGCGAGATAGCTTTGCGGAATACTATAGATACTTTATGGAATGGTGTTGACTGGAACTGGTTCAGGCAGGGAGGACAAAATGTTCTTTATTGGCACTGGAGTCCCGATAAAGGCTGGATAATGAACGTACAGATACGTGGTTGGAATGAGGCTCTGATTACCTATGTACTTGCTGCATCATCAAATACCGATTCTATTCCTTCGATAGTATATAGCAACGGATGGGCACAAAATGGTGCAATCAAAAACGGCAATTTGTATTACGGAATTCAATTGTCACTTGGAGTGCCCTATGGAGGGCCATTGTTTTTTGCTCACTACTCTTTTCTCGGAATTAATCCTAACGGACTGAGTGATGCTTATGCTAATTATTGGACCCAAAATGTAGCTCATAGCACAATCAACTATGATTATTGTGTAGCAAATCCATTACACTTTAATGGTTATAATAGCAATTGCTGGGGACTTACCGCCAGCGATGAAAATAACGGGTATTCGGCACATGCTCCGGGAAATGATGATGGAGTAATATCTCCAACAGCCGCCATTTCTTCTCTACCCTACACTCCTACCCAATCTATGAATGCCTTACATTTTTTCTACTATAAACTTGGCGATAAAATATGGGGAACATATGGTTTTGTCGACGCTTTTAACCTGTCGAATATCTGGTTTGCAAATTCTTATCTTGCAATAGACCAGGGACCCGAAATTGTAATGATAGAAAATTACAGATCCGGCATGTTGTGGAATTTATTCATGAGCTGTCCGGAAGTGAAGAGAGGCATGCACAACTTGGGATTTTCAAGCCCATATTTGTAAGTCGATTACTTCAAACAGCTTGCTATGACACTTAGAAATGTGTTCGTTCTGTTATTAGTATTTACCTCAAGCATAGGATGTGCTCAGAAGAAGCATTCATCGCTCACGGAAAGGCCTCTAAATCTCAATGATTCAGAATTGCTCACCCTTGTAGAAAAACAAACATTTAGATATTTCTGGGATTTTGCGCATCCTGTTTCAGGGCTGGCAAGAGAACGAAGTAATAAAACGTTTAGTTATGGCGGGGAGGTAGTAACAATTGGTGGATCAGGCTTTGGAGTGATGGCAATTATTGTTGCAACAGAAAGGCACTGGATAACAAGGGCAGCAGCAGTAGACAGGTTACTGAAAATGGCAAACTTCCTACGAAAAGCGAATAGCTATCATGGTATATTTCCGCATTGGATGGACGGCGCAACAGGAAAAACAATCCCATTCAGTCGAAAAGATGATGGCAGTGATATTGTAGAAACCGCCTACCTATTTGAAGGACTATTGTGCGCACGGCAATATTTTAATAACAACACAGCAAAAGAAACTGAATTACGTAATAAAATAAACTGGACCTGGCATGAAGCAGAATGGGACTGGCACACACAAGATGGTAGAGATGTCTTGTATTGGCACTGGAGCCCCAACAATGGCTGGGCAATGAACTTTCCTATTCGCGGATGGAATGAATGTCTTATCACCTATATATTAGCAGCCTCATCGCCGGAACATTCTATTAAACCATCCGTTTATTATAATGGCTGGAAGCAAAGTGATTTTTATAAAAATGGTAAAGAATATTATGGCATAGTTCTTCCACTTGGAATGGATTATGGAGGGCCTTTATTTTTTGCGCATTATTCTTTCCTGGGATTAGACCCTCATGGATTAAAAGAAGACAGTGTTGACTATTGGCAGCAAAACAAAAACCAGACACTCATTAATTACGAATATTGCAAAAACAATCCAAAAAAGTATAAAGGTTACAACGTTAATTGTTGGGGACTGACGTCAAGTGACGACCCTGACGGCTACAGTGCACATTCTCCAACAAATGATGACGGCATAATATCACCCACAGCAGCAATATCATCACTCCCATACACCCCTGAGCATTCAATGGCTGCATTACACCATTTTTATTACGATCTTGGGAATAAATTATGGGGGCCTTATGGTTTTAAAGACGCATTCGATGAGTCTAAAGATTGGTATGCAGATAGCTATCTTGCCATAGACCAGGGGCCTGAAATAGTAATGATAGAAAACTATCGTACCGGATTGCTCTGGAAATTATTTATGAGCTGCCCGGAAGTGCAAACCGGACTTAAAAAACTTGGATTCGAAAGTCCTTATATAAAATGACTCGAAAACATATAATCAAAAGCAAATCATATTTTTTACTCGCATGCACAATGCTTGTATTTTGCTTTAGTGTCAAAGCACAAAAAAATGCTAAGAATGATAATGAGAAAATGAATAAGTTCATCAATAACCTGATGAGCAAAATGACGCTTGAGGAAAAAATAGGTCAGCTAAATTTGCCATCTGTAGGCTTTGATGTCACTGGGCCAATACTCAGTAAAGATGTAAATGAAAAAATAAGAAAAGGGCTTGTAGGTGCAGTTTTTAATACCTATACCCCCAACGCTGTAAAAAAACTACAGGACATTGCTGTAAGAGAAACACGTTTAAAAATTCCATTACTCTTTGGGTATGACGTGATACATGGTCATAAAACTATTTTCCCTATTCCTTTAGGGCTTTCCTGTTCCTGGGACACAACTTTAATAAAAAAGACTGCAAAAATTGCAGCAACAGAAGCAACAGCCGATGGGCTTAACTGGACTTTTTCGCCTATGGTTGATATTGCCCGTGATCCACGTTGGGGACGTGTGTCAGAAGGTGCGGGAGAAGATCCATGGTGGGGAAGCCAGGTGGCCAAAGCAATGGTGCAAGGCTACCAGGGAGATGATTTTAACAGCAATAATACAATGCTTGCCTGTGTAAAACATTTTGCACTGTATGGAGCTGTAGAGGCAGGCCGCGATTATAACACAGTAGATATGAGCCATGTGAAAATGTATAACGAGTATCTCCCGCCCTACAAAGCAGCAGTAGATGCCGGCGTAGCAACTGTAATGACTTCATTCAATGAAATAAATGGTGTGCCATCCAGCGCCAACAAATGCCTGCTAACAGATCTGCTTCGCAAGCAATGGAATTTCAAAGGTTTTGTAGTAACAGATTATACTGCTATAAGTGAACTGGTAAATCATGGACTAGGGGATTCAGTACAAGTAGCTGATCTGGCAATGAATGCCGGAAGTGATATGGATATGGTAGATGAGTTATACATTAATAAACTACCAAATCTGGTAAAAAAAGGGAAGGTTTCAATAAATCGTATTAACATGGCTTGTAGACTAATCCTGGAAGCTAAATACAAACTGGGCTTATTTGACAATCCATATAAATACATTGACCCCGCCCGTCCTGCAAACGACATTATGACTCAGGATAATTTAGACATTGCACTTGATGCAGCAGAAAAAAGTATAGTGCTGTTAAAAAACACTAATGGAATATTACCATTAAATAGCTCAGAAAAAGTTGCTTTTATCGGGCCAATGGTGAAAGACAAAAGAGATATGATAGGCAACTGGAGTGCTGCAGGCGATTGGAAAGAAGCTACCAGTTTGTGGGATGCACTGCAAAAAAGTCCCATGAAAGAAAACATCTTATATGCCAAAGGCTGCAATCTTCTTGAAGATAAAAACCTGATAAAAAAACTGAACGAACAGGACGCGCAAATATCTTACGATTCCGTAAAAACACCGGATGAATTAATAGATGAAGCAGTAAGCATAGCCAAACAATCTGACGTCATAGTCGCAGTATTAGGCGAATCATTTGCCATGAGTGGCGAAGCGGCATGCAGAAGCAATATAGGTCTTCCGGAAAATCAAAAAAAGTTATTAAAATATTTATTTGAGACAGGAAAGCCTATAGTGCTTGTGCTAATGAATGGCAGACCATTAACGCTGCAATGGGAAAATGATAATGCTTCATCTATATTGGAAACCTGGTTTCCAGGAACTATGGGAGGAAAAGCCATTGCCAATGTATTATATGGAAATGCGAACCCCTCCGGAAAATTAACTATGACCTTTCCTCGAAATGTGGGGCAGATACCTATTTATTATAATCACAAAAATACTGGTCGCCCATTCGACCCCGATAATAAATACACCAGTAAATACCTTGATGTAGATAATACTCCGCTATATCCATTTGGGTACGGATTGAGTTATACTACCTACTCTTATAGTGATATTACACAATCTGCAAAAAAACTTGCAGAAAAAAATGATACGATCAGTTTTTATGTTACTGTAACTAATACAGGGGCAAGAGACGGCGAAGAAGTGGTACAGTTATACATAAGAGATCTGGTCGGCTCTATTACCAGGCCTGTGCAACAGTTAACTGGCATACAAAAAATATTTTTAAAGAAAGGAGAAGAAAAGAGAGTTACGTTTTCTCTCAGTGCTGATGATCTAAAATTCTATAATGCAGACCTAAAATATGTAAACGAACCCGGGATGTACGATGTAATGATAGGTAGTAGTTCAGCAAACGTGAAACATGCAAGTTTTGAGTTAGTTCCATAAAAGTTATTATTGAAAAAGTATCTTGTTATATGCCTTCTATATTGCTGCTTTGCATTTGCAAATACCACTACAGCGCAATCTGATCAGCCTGTTGCCAATGATAGCGCAATAGTTATTGCAGGCAATGCTCGTTTTACTATACTTACCCCTCAGCTTATAAGAATGGAATGGAGCTCAGATAGTCATTTTATTGACGATGCCTCACAGGTTTTTATTAATCGAAGGCTGCCTGTGCCAATTTTTTTCCAAAAAATAAAAGATGGTGTACTAACAATAACCACATCGTCTCTTCGTGTTGTATATAACATAACAACAGACTCTTTCACTTCTGGAAATTTAAGCATTTACTCTTTATCAAATAGTCCATCATTTAGCTGGCATCCTGGTCTGCATGATTCATTAAATCTTAAAGGAACAATGCGGACATTAGACGGAGTGAATGGTGGCTCTATCTCTATGCTTGAAGATGGCATTATTTCAAAAGGCGGATGGACATTGGTAAACGATACCAAGTCTTACCTATTCGATGGGGATACAACATGGAATTGGGTAAAAGACCGTCCCCGGAAAGCATACCAGGATTGGTATTTCTTTGGTTATGGCCATCAGTATCGCCAGGCACTCAATGATTTTACTAAGGTTGCCGGCAACATCCCTCTTCCGCCACGTTTTGCATTTGGCTATTGGTGGAGTCGTTACTGGATCTATTCAGATAGGGAAATGGAAGACCTTGTAAGCACATTCAGATCGTTTGCCATCCCTATAGACGTGATGATCGTTGATATGGACTGGCACAACACTTATAAGTTTAGGGGAAATGCAACTATTGATGATGGGCAAGGTTCACTTGTTGGCTGGACCGGATATACATGGAATAAAAATTTATTTCCACATCCTGACAGTTTTTTTGAATGGATGGATAAACATGGAATTAAAAATGCTTTAAACCTCCATCCATCTTCAGGTATTCCACCAATGGAAGAGAAATACTCATCATTTGCAAAAGCTTATCATTTTGACACCAGCGGTAAAAAATATATACCTTATTACGGCAGTGATAAAAATTGGGCAACTATTTATTTTGATACGATCATTCATCCTCTGGAGAAAGAAGGTGTTGACTTCTGGTGGCTCGATTGGCAACAATATCCTTATGATCGTCTAAAAACCCATCTTAGCAATACATGGTGGCTTAATTACATGTTTTTTACTAACATGGAGGAGGAAGGGAAAAGACCATTGCTTTTTCATCGCTGGGGTGGCTTAGGCAATCATAGATACCAGATCGGATTTAGCGGAGATACTTACATCACCTGGCAAACACTTGCTTTTGAGCCTGCCTTTACTGCAACTGCTGCAAATGTAGGATATGGCTACTGGAGCCACGATATTGGTGGGCATCAATATGGTAATACAGTTACGCCTGAAGTAAAGAACAAAGAATTATTCTTACGCTGGATGCAATTTGGCGTTTTCTCTCCTATACTACGTACCCATTCTACTAAACGGGCGGAGATAGACCGTCGCCCATGGATGTATGGCGAAGAATTTCTGCCTTTGAAACAGCTCATACAATTACGTTATCAATTAAATCCCTATATCTACACTTCATCATGGGAAACTTATCAGACAGGGGCTTCCCTTTGCCATCCACTGTATTATGTTTCACCTGAAAAAGAAGAAGCATACCAAAATAACCAGGAATACTATTTTGGGGATGATATAATAGTAGCTCCCATTGCTACACCTATCGATTCAAACAATTTTCTGGCAAAGCAAAAAATATGGTTACCTGACGGACAATGGGAAGAATGGTTTACAGGCTCTACGCTACAAGGTGGTACATATGAACGTTCTTTTACCAAATACGACATACCTGTTTATGTACGCAGCGGCAGCATAATACCAATGTATCCCGACAACACACAAAGCTTGCAAAAACAAATTGATACTATTGTACTAATGGTCTTCAGGGGAAATGGAAAGAATATATTGTACGAAGACGATGGCTGTACAGATGGTTATAAGCATGGACAATACACGACTACACTAGTAGAACAACAAACAAAAGAATCCGGAAGCACAAGAAATATTACTATAACTATCCACCCGAAAGAAGGTAGTTATTCAGGTATGAGTAATTCCAAGACTTATATCATAAAGTTTTATAGAGATTATATACCAAACTTCATCACTGTAAATGGGCAACCAATTGATTATAACACTTCTGCTTTTGCAGACACCTATAGTTATGATGCACAAACTTTAGAAACTATTGTCAGACTGCCTCAAACATCCGATCAAAATAAAATTGTTGTAACAGCTACATACATTATATTGCCTGATGAACTTTTAGATGGAGTACCAGGATTTTTCAACAGGACTAAGATAGCAATGGAAAAACTCAAATACCAGGTTTCAGAAGTGGATTGGGGTGCTGCCCTACCCGATGAGCTATTAAAGATTGAGAATACTCCCGATTTTATTCAATACAATCCATCTCAAACTTATAACTACCTATTGCAACTAAAAAAAGAGAAAAAAGATATGTCGAATATCATTATGAACATTCCGGATGTAAAAAAGACAGAGTTGCAGAAATTATGTGACTTTCTTGAAATAAAATAACCGGATAATTTTTATACTTTAATACTAAATAGCGCGATAAATGGCCAAACGTAATATCCCAATATCGAACCTGCAGGAACAGACAGCAACAAGCGAACCTATAGTATCGGGCAGTATCAAGCCCACCGTAAATAATTCTGCTGCCTTATCTATTTTGGTTACTGTATTTTTCTTTTGGGGATTTATAGCAGCGGGTAATGGGGTATTTATTCCTTTCTGTAAGCACTATTTTCATCTCGACCAGTTTCAATCTCAGCTAATTGATTTTGCTTTTTATCTTGCGTACTACCTGGGAGCTTTAATCCTTTATTTTTTCGCTTCTCTTTTACGAAAAGATGTTGTAGCGCAATGGGGATATAAGAACAGTATAGTATATGGTCTTTTGTTTTCTGCTATTGGAGCTGCTGTTATGATAATAGCTGTCAATGCAAATACTTTCCCGGGAATGCTAATAGGCTTGTTTGTGGTGGCCTTGGGATTTTCTTTACAACAAACTGCGGCAAATCCTTTTGCAGCATTGCTTGGTCCTCCTGAAACCGGCGCACATAGAATTACACTTGGTGGTGGTATTAATTCTTTCGGTACTGCTATTGGCCCTATAATAGTTGCATTAGCCTTATTTGGCGCCACCAAGGTGAGCGACGCGCAGGTCAATTCATTGGGACTTAGCAAAGTAACTGTGCTATATGCTTGCGTAGGTGGTCTTTTTTTGGCTGCCGCTGCCTTATTTTATTTTTCCAAAAGACTTCCTGCAGGCAAGTTTGAAACGGAAACCGAAAGTTCTCCTAAAGCGTTAACGGCTTTGGGTATTATGACACTTTTGCTCATCGTGGTATTTATTCCTGTCTTCAGGAGTTACATGATAAATACTACTGACCAGAATTTAATTAATGAGTTAGATGAAACGCGGTTAAAATGGTTGCTTGTTGGTTTGGTAGTGGTAGTGGGTACATTATTGATTTCTCTCACCAGCGCCAGGAAAAAAAGTACCGGCTGGGGCGCAATGAAATACCCGCAACTTGTGTTGGGGATGCTTGGCATATTTACCTATGTTGGTGTAGAGGTTTCCATACAAAGTAATATGGGCGAATTGCTGAAACAACCTGAATTTGGAGGATATACATCTTCACAGGTCGCTCCGTTTATCTCCATGTATTGGGGTAGCTTAATGATTGGTCGTTGGGCAGGTTCCATCAAAGTCTTTAATCCATCTAAACCTGTAAAAAATATATTGCTGTTTATTGTCCCTCTTATTGCTTTTGGCGTTGTGCTTGGTGTAAACTCTATTGCACAAAATGATATTGCCCCTTTAAGATGGTATTTCGTTTGCATCTTTATACAAATACTTGCCTTCTTTATTGGTCAGGATAAGCCTGCTAAAACTTTACTATTATTTGCTTTCCTCGGGATAGTTGCAATGCTGATAGGCATTTTTAATACAGGACAAGTAGCTATCTATTCTTTCCTAAGTGGTGGTTTGTTTTGCTCTATAATGTGGCCAAGCATTTTTGCTTTGGCAATTGCAGGTTTAGGAAAGCATACTTCACAGGGCTCTGCATTTTTAATAATGATGATCTTAGGTGGCGCGATCATTCCCCCTATTCAGGGGAAGTTAGCAGATATAAAAAGCATAGGCATTCACGAGTCCTATTGGATACCTGTTCTTTGTTTCAGTTACCTCGCAATTTTTGCATTAGGAGTTAAAGGCATTCTGCGCAAACAAGGTATTGATTATGATACAAACATTGGAAGCCATTAATTGCATGTTCCCAAAAACAATTTGTTATAGCTAAAGATCATATTAGCACATTCTTTTTATATAACTTATTATTAACCTTCATCAATGTCACTCTACATGTAAATGAGTTGTTAATCAGCTCAATTAATTTTTCTCAGGCTTGAGGTGCTAATATTTTTGAAACCTCCCCCAATTCAAAGTAGTTAATTAACCACCTCAAAAAAATAGAGAATGAGAAAAGTACTACCTGTTATTTTATTAAGCGTAATGTTCGCTTCAATGTTTTTATCATGTAAAAAGCCTTACATACCTGTACGCATCGAAACTTTATTTGCACACACCTGGAAATTATCAGGATACCAGGTAAATGGACAGGAGCAATCAATAAACGATTGTAGTGAAAATAGTGCAAGTAATCTCTGGTATTTTTATCCAAGCCAGAACGGAACTATGAAGACAACGATGAACTGTGAAAATATCCACATGGATAATGATAGCGCTATTGCTGCTGATTCAGTCACATTTACATTTGCTGTTACAGGTGACCAAAGAAATTTATATATCAATGGCTTTGGGTCCGCTAATTATGGCGAGGCATGGATGTTTGTAAATATGAGCAACACTCAATTTCAGGTGAGAGGTGCATACCAGTTGAATGGTGTTAATTATCTTTATTATAAAACATTTACTGCTGTGAATTAATATTTTAAAACTTTTTATAAATGCTTCATGGTGCAGGGATTATGACAATGTTAATTACCTTTGCAATCAACAATCAGCGTGCTGATGAGAAAAATAAAGATCTACTTCACCAGTTCATGTATTATTACTTCGTTACTTCTTTCTTCCTGCCATACCAGCAGGCATGCTACAGCCTCCTCCGATAATAAGCCTAAATTTATTGACGATATCTACGTTGGGCATAAGAACAACCTGGGAATGAATGTGATAAATGATCGCTCAAATCACAATGACCATTCAGATTATAAAAATATAAAGCATAAGGAAGCTAATAACCTGCAAAAAAAATATGCTGATATTTTAGGCCTCTCCCCACACGAAATTGCAGATGTTTCACTATATAAGTTTATAGATGATTGGTATGGAGTACCCCATGTTATGGGCGGTACTGATCAATCAGGTATAGATTGCTCCGCCTTTGTTCAGCTATTATATCAGCAGGTTTTTGGAATAGACCTGGTACGTACGGCCATGGAACAATTTAACAATTGCAAACGGATAAAGCACCAAAGTAAATTAGAAGAAGGTGACCTTGTGTTTTTTCACGTACATAGCAGGCATGTTACACATGTCGGTGTGTACCTCGCAAATAATTATTTCGTTCACGTTTCTAATAGTCATGGTGTAATGATCAGTAATCTTGACGAAGATTACTGGCATCACTACTTTGCAGGTGGAGGCAAGGTGCCAAGAAACAATAATTAATGTATAAAAATATGGCCACTTTACAGTGGCCATTAAATATCAACGAAGAGAGTTATCACTTTACTATTTCAGTAATCACTTTGCCTACACAACCGTTAGGCATTTGTATATTTAATAATGCGGAAACCGTTGGAGCAATATCTGTCATATATACAGTTCTATGTGTTTCTCCCTTTGGAATATGCCAACCGTACCATAACAAGGGAATGTGAGAATCGTAAGGATTCCATGTGCCGTGCGTTGTCCCTGTAGGTTTATTATTGTCATACCACTCCGGTGCAGGAATTATCTGCATACTTCCACTACGCAAACGATAATACCCGTTTATCACCATATCATGTATCGGTTGTGGCAGTGGTGTCTTATTAACATCTTCCAGATCCACCAGGTACTCTACTTCCGGCCTTTTACCCATCCACTCTCTAATAGCAGTTTTTACTTTTTCTTTATCCAGGTTTGCAGAATTAATCAATGTATTATTTAGGTATATCTGGTAATTCATGATCACATCAATTATGCTGTCTTTATTAAATTCCTTTTTTAGATAGCTATTAAGATCTGCTTGCATATCGCCAGAAAGACTTCCGGCAGGCACATCCAGGTCGGTAAGGAATTTTGCATTATGTGCCGCACCATGATCTGCAGTTAAAAACACTGTATAATTTCCTCTGCCTACAGTATTATCCAGATAATCTAAAAATGCAGCGATCTCTTTATCCAACCTCAAATACATATCTTCTACCTCTATAGAATTCGGTGCAAACAAATGCCCTGCATAATCTGTACTGGAGAGGCTAACGCACAAAAAGTCACAATTTTTTTGCTGCCCTAATTGTTCTCCATTAATACATGCCCTTGCCATATCAAACGTAAGCGTATTACCTGCGGGTAACGTTTTCAAAATATTATACTTATCTGCTTCGGGAAGCGTGTCCACAATATGAGGGAAAACAGGAGCTTTCTCCCCTTTCAGATTACCTTCATAAGCGTTAGCATCTGTGAGGCTTTGGATATACATATCCGGCGAATAGAGCAATTTCCAGTTTTGCTTTACTAAACTATCTGCAAGTTTCCTTTTATTAAAATCTTTCAGCCATTGCGGATCGGGGTTAGCATAGTAACTACTGCTAACAAAATATCCGGTTTTGTCATCGTACCAATAAGCAGCATTAGCCAGATGCCCTGCTGGTAATATGCTACCCCTGTCTTTTATAGCTACTCCATATACTCTTGACCTCAGATTGGTCGCCAGCCGCAGCTCATCTGTAACTGTAGTTGTCAGTAAATTTCTCGGGCTCATTGATGGTCCGGTCACGCTATCACTACCTATTCCGTGTACGGTAGTATCTTCCACACAATACCACATTCTTCCGCTCAGGTTATCTTTCCAGTCATTTGCTGCAATACCATGTATAGAAGGTACAGAACCAGTGTAAATGCAGGAATGTCCCGGCCCGGTAAATTCAGGCAGATAATTCAACATGGTATTCTCACAATTAAAACCACTATCCATCATTCTTTTAAATCCATCATTGCCATA
Organism: Flavipsychrobacter sp.; assembly: GCA_035606335.1. Classification (GTDB taxonomy): domain Bacteria; phylum Bacteroidota; class Bacteroidia; order Chitinophagales; family Chitinophagaceae; genus DATNFP01. The sequence goes on from DATNFP010000099.1 coordinate 13,063, forward strand.
CAGATCATAGTAACGATACAGGTAATCCCAGCGCATCTGATCTATCACTATACCTACTACCAGCTTCGGGCGGCTTAGCTTTGTATTATCCTTATTCATACATCCTGAAAAAGAGAGCAATACAATTAATAAAAAAATAATAGATTTATTCATGTATTTGAATTTTCAATCTACAAAAGTGTTAAACAAAGCTTATAATCCCTGTTATATTTTCTTTAATTTCGCCAATAATTAATTAAGCACTTATTTTTGAAAAAACAATTACTATAGAATAAAATGGACATTTTCGCCAAATTTGAAAACAGGCTTGGGCCTATAGGAGATCATGCGGAAAAAGCCCCAGGCTATTTTGCATTTCCAAAATTAGAAGGAGAAATCAGTAATCGCATGCATTTTCGTGGTAAAGAATGCATTATCTGGAGCCTTAATAACTATTTAGGATTAGCTAACCACCCCGAAGTAAGAAAAGCAGATACCGACGCTGTTGCTAAATATGGCCTTGCACTGCCAATGGGTGCTCGTATGATGAGTGGTAACTCAGATAATCATGAACGCCTGGAACGTGAATTGGCAGAGTTTGTAGGTAAAGAAGATGCCATGCTTTTCAATTATGGTTATCAGGGTATGGTTTCTGCAATTGATAGTTTATGTGGCAGGCATGACGTAGTAGTGTATGATGCTGAATCTCACGCTTGCATAATAGATGGCCTTCGTTTAATACCAAGCCATCGTTATGTATATAAGCACAACAACATAGAAGATTGTGATAAGCAATTGCAACGTGCTACCGAAATGGTAAAGCAAACCGGTGGTGGCATATTGTTAATTACAGAAGGCGTATTTGGCATGTCTGGCAATCAGGGCAAAGTGAAGGAAATAGCAGCACTGAAAGAAAAATATGAGTTCCGCATTTTTGTGGATGATGCACATGGATTCGGCACTATGGGTAAAACAGGTGCAGGCATAGGCGAAGAACAAAATTGTATGGACGACATAGATATCTATTTCTCCACTTTTGCAAAGTCTATGGCAAGTATTGGTGGCTTTCTGGCCGCTGATAAAAAGATACTTACTTATCTGCGTTACAACATGCGCTCGCAGGTATTTGCTAAATCATTACCTATGGCATTTGTTGTTGGCAACCTGAAACGTCTTGAGTTATTACGCACAAAACCTGAATTGCGTGAAAAGCTTTGGCACAATGTGCGCAAATTGCAAGGCGGATTGAAAGAAAAAGGATTTGATATTGGCACTACCAATACTCCTGTAACTCCAGTATTTCTGAAAGGAGGTCTGTACGAAGCAACTCAGCTCACTTACGACCTTCGTGAGAACTACGATATCTTCTGTTCCGTTGTAGTGTATCCGGTTATTCCAAAAGGACAAATAGAATTACGTATTATTCCTACTGCGGCACATACAGATAAAGATATTGATGAAACACTGGCAGCTTTCTCTGCTGTGCGTGAAAAACTGGAAAAGAAATTGTATCCGCAGGAAATGCCCCGTTTAGCGGAAATAGCATAACAAAACAATAATTTCAAAAAAGCCATCTTGCATAAGATGGCTTTTGTATTTTTAGCTTCATATATTTTTATTCATGAAAGTTTTTATCGTCGGCGCCTCTGGATTGTTAGGAAGTAATTGCCAAAAACATTTTAGCGAAATGGGTTGGGAAGTAAAAGGCTCTTATTTTTCCTATCCCACTCCGGACACTGTTTTTTACGATACATTAAATCCCGGACACCATGATAATTTCGACATCGCATCATACAGGCCTGATGTGATTGTTCACTGCGGCGCGCTCACACATGTAGACTATTGTGAAACTCACGAAGATGAAAGCTATCAGAAAACAGTACAAAGCACTATAAACCTGGCAGCAATCGCTGATAAGTGCAAAGCAAAAATGGTTTACATATCTACCGACTATGTATTCGATGGTAAGCATGGCCCTTATGAAGAAGATGAGAAAGTAAATCCAATAAGTGTATATGGCAGACACAAACTGGAAGCTGAGCAATACGTGCTTGATAAAGTAACCAATTCATTAGTGCTACGTGTTACCAATGTATATGGTAATGAAATGCGTGGCAAGAATTTTATAGCGCGTATCATCGATCAATGCGTCAACAATCAAAAGCTTACACTGAAATTACCCTATGATCAATATGCATCCCCTACCAATGCGTGGGATATCGCAAGAGTTATGTATGTGTTATTGCGCGATGGAAAGCATGGAATTTATCACATTGGTGGCACCGACTACATGAACAGAGTGGAGCTCGCTCTACGTGTGTTACAATATTTCCCCGATGCACAATACGAATTATATCCTATGAATACCGAACAATTACAACAACCTGCTCCTCGTCCATTACTTGGTGGTTTTGTAAAAAGAAAATTCAGCAATGAATATCCCGACTTTCTATTTGGAAATGTAGATAGCTATCTTAAAGAAGTGCTGCAAACTATCTAATGTAGAAACATTAATGATCCTTAAAAGTCAATCTTAATAAGCCGAAGGAATAAGATAAAAAAAACCGTCCGGGCCATATGCTCGGACGGTAAGGATTGCACTTACTAACCCATCGTAAGTAAGGCAAATATCTGAAAAAGGTTTGGCATATCGAAATATAATTTTTTCATCATATCTTATTAGAAAAAGAAACAATTTAATTAATTTACTATCTGGAACCGGAATGTAGTTAGTTTCAATTTTCTCTAAAATTGTTCCCTTTTGACATTTAGAGCTTCGTAATGTGACATTTTGTCTTAATAAAGATTTAAAATATGCCATATCGTCTCATGTTTTCTATTGGAACTTCTTTTGTATACACATTCGTAAATTTTAAAAAGAAAACTAAAACGTTAGGATTATGTATTACAAAAGAAATTATGGCGTATCACCCCGTACCATTGGAGGGTTTATCGAAGACATGTTCCAGAATGGCTGGAACCGTTTGAATGAAGAAGTTTCTTCATTTTCCGCACCCGTAAATATTCAGGAAAACGAAAAAGGCTATGACTTACAATTAGTTGCTCCAGGACTTAAAAAGGAAGAATTTAAGATTACTACAGATCGCAACGTACTACAGATTTCGTATGAACATAAAGAAGAAAATCAGGAACAGCAGGAAAACAAATGGCTTCGTAACGAATTCCGCAATCGTTCATTCAAAAGAAGCTTTACATTAAATGAAAAGATTGATGCTTCTAAGATCAACGCGAAATATGCAAATGGAATATTGTACGTTAATCTCCCTAAAAAAGAAGTTGCAGAACAACCATCTCAACAAATTAACGTCGACTAATATAATAACCAATTCAAATTAAATAGGGTGCATGATGCACCCTATTTAATTTCATGCTTTTATTAAATATCTTCCGATTGAAATAAGATTATTTACTTAATATATCCTAATATTTTCAACATGCTCTGGTAGCTTTGCTCTTTTGCATATAGCCAGTCTTCCAGTTCTCCATCTTTATTATACTCTACTACCACATGTTTGGGCGAGGGTATCATGCAATGTTTGATGCCTCCGTAACCGGCAAGTTGATCCTGGTAAGCACCTGTATGGAAGAAACCGATATACAAAGGCTCTGTCCCCTTTTCCCTATCCAATTTCGGCAGAAACACAGCATTGATATGCTCTTCAGAAGTATAAAAATCATGGCTATCACATGTCAGCCCACCAAGATGTACCTCGTGATATTCTTTATCCCATTTATTAATTGGCAGCATCAGGAATTTCTCTCCTATACCCCACGTATCTGGTAATGTAGTGATAAACGAGCTGTCGATCATGTACCATATTTCGCGGTCGTTCTGCATCTTTTCATCCAGCACACTATATACTACTGCACCGGCTTCTCCCACTGTGAAAGAGCCAAACTCAGTGTATATATCAGGAGTATCTACCTTATTACGCTTGCATACTTTTTTTATTGTGGAAATTATCTCATTCACCATATAAGTATAATCGTACTCGAATCCAAGTGAATGTTTAATAGGCAACCCACCACCTATATTCAATCCTTCCAGTTCCGGACAAACTTTCTTTAGCTGGCAATAGATATTCAATACCTTGTTCAACTCACTCCAATAGTACACATCATCTTTTATCCCTTTGTTCATGAAAAAGTGCAGCATCTTTAAGCTGAATTTTTCATTGCCTTTTATCTTGTCTACATAAAACTCCAATATATCCCGGCTACGTATCCCAAGACGTGATGTATAAAAATCAAAAGTTGGCTCTTCTTCACTTGCTATCCTTATTCCAATATTCACTGGCTCCTTAGAACGGATCATTCGTTTGTAATCCTCAAACTCATTCTTATTATCAAGTACAGGAATTACATTTCTGAAACCTTCATTTATCAGCCTTGCAATGCTTCTGGTGTAGGGCTTTGTTTTGAACCCATTGCATATTATAAAAGTATCCTTATTGATCTTTCTCCGCTTATATAGCTGTTTCACGATTTCAATATCATATGCGTAGGACGTTTCTATATGCACTTGATGTTTCAGCGTTTCCTCTACAATAAAAGAAAAGTGGGAGCTTTTGGTACAGTAGCAATAAAAATACTTACCATCGTAACGATGCTTTTTTATCGCATCGTTAAAAAGCTTTTTTGCCTTATTGATCTGCATACCTATTTTAGGCAGAAATGTCAGCTTAAATGGCGTGCCATATTTATCAATCAACTTTTTAACGTCCAGTCCGTTAAACTCTAAATAATTGTCATCACTTACATCAAATCCCTCTTGCGGAAAATGAAACGTCTGGTGTACCAGGTCGGTATATGTGTTATTCATCTATTGAATAGAAAGGAAAAAAAGTAAACAATAAGTTCCCTTATTTTTAAGCAAACAAAAGTAATTATTTACATTAATGCAAGCCTTTTTTTTCTAAATAAATTCAGAATAAAATCCCTCCCTTCACTTTTGTTTGCTATATGTTTGCATTTTCGTAAGTATATGAAAAAGGCATTGCTACAAATGCACCTTGCGGTATTGCTTTGGGGGTTCACGGGTATACTGGGCAAAGCCATTTCCCTTGATGCTCCTGTCCTCGTGTGGTATCGTATGTTATTGACAGCCATATTTATGGCTTGCATCCTGTTTTATAGAAAGCAATGGGTGAAAATAGCCCCGCGCGATTTCCTGGTGCTCATATTAGTGGGTTGTCTTATGGGACTGCACTGGGTAGGCTTTTACGGAGCCATAAAATTTGCCAACGTATCCATAGCCCTGGTCTGCCTTTCAACAGCAAGCGTATTCACCTCGTTGCTCGACCCCTTGATAAATAAAGGCAAATACGACCTGAAAGAATTTCTTTTAGGTGCTATCGCATTATTAGGAGTTTATCTTATATATCAATTCCAGCAATTGTTCTGGGTAGGTATCTTATTTGGTATCACAGCTGCGATATTAAGTTCTGTTTTTACAGTCTTGAACAAACGTGTGGCACATAAATACCCCGCCCGTACTATGGTATTTTATGAGATGACAACCGGCTGGCTATTAATAACGATTTTAATGCCTGTTCAATACCATTTTTTCCCAAACACTAATTTTCTTCCTCATACCGATAGCTTGTTTGGTTCCAATTGGTATCACAACGATTGGCTCTGGCTGATAATTCTTAGCCTATGTTGCACAGTTTGGGCGCAGTCCTTAGCATTAACTGCTTTAAAAAAACTTACTTCTTTCACAGTTACACTTACTGTAAACCTGGAACCTGTTTATGGTATTTTATTGGCATTTCTGTTCTATAAAGAAAATAAACAGCTTCATGCCGGATTTTTTATAGGCATGGGGTTAATTCTTTTATCAGTTGTTTTGCAAATGATACGATTGCTCAGCCCCATTATCACAGCCTCACCGGGTTACATAAGAGAAAAAGGAGGCCTGGATTAATTGTTGATTTTTATATAATAAACAACTTCATGCATTTTCTTTACCTTTTTGTATCTTATCAACTTTAGAAATTACCTTTGTAGTTAATAATATATAGCGATAGTATTTATGTTGCAGGATGCCACTACTACACAATCGGCGCGTTTATCTTTTGAAGAGTTCAAGCAAGAAGTGCTCAACGACTACCGCATGGCTATTGCCAGTCGCGAGGCCAGCCTAATAGGACGGCGTGAAGTGTTAACAGGTAAGGCCAAATTCGGGATTTTTGGTGATGGTAAGGAGTTAGCCCAGATTGCTGCCGCTAAATGTTTTAAACCGGGTGATATCAGGTCCGGTTACTACCGCGACCAGACAATGATGTTTGCTACAGGCATGAGCGATATTGAAAAGTTTTTCGCGCAGTTGTATGCAAATCCGGACGTAGAAAACGAGCCTTCTACTGCAGGCCGTATGATGAATGGTCACTATGGAACAAGATGGCTGGATGAAAATGGTGATTGGGTAGATCTTACGGAGGCGCCACAATCTTCAAGCGATATATCCCCCACTGCTGGCCAGATGGTTAGGGCACTGGGGCTCGCATTTGCCTCAAAGCAATATCGTAACACACAGGAGCTGCAACAGGGATTTGAGAAATTCTCAAAGAATGGTAATGAAGTAGTATTCTGTACCATCGGCGATGCATCTACATCCGAAGGCTTGTTTTGGGAAACAGTCAATGCAGCTGGTGTCTTGCAGGTGCCGTTAGCCATATTTATATGGGATGACGGGTATGGCATTTCAGTTCCTAGGAAATATCAAACTACAAAAAATTCCATATCAGATGCGCTTGCCGGGATGCAATGGGATGAAAAGAAAGGGGGCATCAATATCTATACTGTAAAGGGCTGGGATTATGCCGGCATGGTAGAAACTTTCCAAAGAGGTATTGCCCGCTGCCGTGAAACACATATACCGGCTATTTTCCATGTACAGGAATTGACACAACCACAAGGCCACTCAACTTCAGGTTCTCACGAACGATATAAAAGCAAAGAAAGGCTGGAATGGGAAAAAGAATGGGATTGCATTGTAAAGATGCGCGAATTTCTTTTGAATAATGACATAGCTACTGAGCAGGAAGTGGACGAACTCGAAGACGAAGCTAAAACCGAGGCCCGTACGGCACGCCAAAGGGCATGGAATAACTTCTTGACACCTATACAGGAACAGGTACAGCAGGCAACGAGCATGTGCAACCAGGTTGTATACGAAGGTGGTTCAAATGCACAGGAGGTTTCAGCTATCATCCAGGAATTAAATGCTTTAAGAGAACCTATACGTAAAGATATAATGCAGGCAGTTTACCGTGTTTTGAATTTATCTGATCAAAATACAAGTGCTGTCACTGCTTTGCGTAATTTTTATCGGTATTTACAAGCCGACAACCGGAGCAAGTTTTCTTCGCACCTTTATTCAGAGTCTCGCTACAGTGCCATGAAAGTAGCAGAAGTACCTGCTGAATATGCTTACGACGCTCAAACACTGAATGGCTACGAAATACTAAACAAATTTTTTGACTACACTTTCAATACAAATCCTGCCGTTGTTGCCTTTGGTGAAGACCTTGGCAAGATCGGAGACGTGAACCAGGGATTTGCAGGCCTGCAGGAAAAGTATGGCGAACAACGCATTTTCGATACCGGTATTCGTGAAGCAACTATTATCGGTCAGGGTATCGGCTTAGCGATGCGTGGCTTGCGCCCGATAACAGAAATACAATATCTCGATTATCTGCTTTATGCCCTGCAGCCTTTGAGCGATGACGTTGCGACCTTGCAATACCGTACCCGTGGCGGACAAAAATGTCCTATCATAGTGCGTACACGCGGCCATCGCCTGGAGGGTATCTGGCATAGTGGCTCACCTATCGGGATGATATTGAATTCCATTCGTGGTATGTATCTGTGCGTGCCTCGTAATATGACACAGGCTGCCGGTATGTACAACACATTATTACAAAGCGATGAACCGGGTATAGTAATTGAGTGTCTCAACGGTTATCGCTTAAAAGAAAAATTACCGTCCAATCTTGGCAACTTTACCGTTCCCTTTGGTGTTCCTGAAGTGATAAGAGAAGGTAGCGACATCACCATAGTTTCTTATGGTTCAATACTTCGCGTAATAGATGAAGCAATTGATAATTATCTTGCTCCACAGGGTATCTCATGTGAAGTGATAGATGTGCGCACATTATTGCCATTTGATATCAATCATTTAATATTAAGATCATTAAAGAAGACAAATCGCATTATCTTTGTGGACGAGGATGTTCCCGGAGGCGCAGCAGCTTATATGTTCCAGCAGGTGATGGAAGTGCAGGGAGGTTATCGCTGGCTGGATGTAGCTCCGCGAACTATCACAGGCCAGGCACACCGCCCCGCTTACGCTACCGATGGTGATTATTTCTCCAAACCTAATGCAGAGGATATAGCTTCAGCTATTGAATCTATGATGAAAGAGTAACCTATAATTTCAATATACAAGTGTAAAAGCCTTCTTTCGAAGGCTTTTATTTTTATTGCCTAACTGCTATTTTTGATTGCAAATAATCTCTATAATCTCCGAAGTATGAATTTCTGGCAATTGAATACGAAAAAGGTTATCAAAATCTATGTCCCGATAATTACAATTTTATTTTACTTTTTTTACTGTATACCAACCAGTATTCACAATCCAAGCCGATTTTCAACGGCAATACGTGGTACTGCGATGATGTCTATCATGATATATACAGTGTTTATTATACCGGGAATTAATTCGTTCAAAGTGATTCGTAGATTAACAAAAGACACGACAGAACGCTCTATTTTACCACTATTTGATTCTGATTATACAATAGGTTTACAACATGAAAACAGTTGGCTATTTTTTACCATCCCATGTATAAAAGCTACAATATGTGAGTTACCTGTTACCATTTCCTTTATAAGCTCTAGCCGATCCCGTTGGTCAAAAATTGACTTTAACTTTTCTCCGTTATCATTATCAGGCAGCAAGAGAATCTACGGTACTGGTATTTCATTTACCGTATATCTGGAAAAGAGATTACAAAAGGATGTAAAACCCGATATATTGCAATGTGTAAAAGAAACAAAAGAAAAAGGATATGTTTCCGGAGCTGACAGACCAATATCAACAAAGCATTATGAACAATATGCAGATTAATGCATAAAATAAACTCATTTCATAAAGAGTTATTGCACCGATTTATTTTTTCGTTTTATAATGTCGTTCGCGGTTCCCAGGAATGTTACTTCTTCTTTTCCCGGCTCACACCTTGGATAGCCCAAAGAACCTAAAGCGGATATCTTGAATTTATTTGCAGCTTTATCCTTGTCCATATAAAACATCCAGATCGTAGGGAAACCTTGCACTTTAAAGAATTGCTCCAGGCCGCCATTTTGTCTTGCCAGTTCATCTGGTAGTCTTTTATTTCTCGGGAAATCTAGTTCCAGTAGAATAACATTTTTCTTGGCCCACTCCTTAAATCCTGGCTTATCAAAAACATTTTCTTCCAATCTATGGCACCAGATACACCAATCGCTGCCGGTAAAGAATCCAAAGATTGGTTTTTTAGTTTGTTTCGATAGCTCGTATGCCTTGTTCACATCCGTGTACCATGTCAATCCGTTCTTTTGCTCCTGTGCATGTACAGGGTGGTTAAAGAAAATAGCTGTTATGATCAGTGCCATTAAGGCCAGCTTGCCCGATAGTTTCATTGGTTATCTATTGAATAATTAGCGGTAAAGCTATTAAATATTATCAATGCGCCACAAGTTAATCGCATCCAGATTAAATCGTAATTTTAATACACATCATGGAAACAACGCAACTGAAATATGCATACAAAGAAATAAGTTCGCCGGTCGGTAGGCTCAGGATCATTGCCAGTGATAAAGCCCTCATAGCTGTATTGTTTGGAAGGTTCGAGAGCTTTTCCCTTATTAAGCGGGATGAAATGACTAAAAATAATGATCATCCCCTGCTTCTTGAAACCGAGCGACAACTAAAAGAATATTTCGGGAACAAAAGAAAAACATTCGATGTTCCTGTTGAGCTGATCGGTTCTGAATTTCAAAAAAAGGTTTGGGAAGCTCTTCTCACCATCCCCTTCGGGAAAACTAAAAGCTATGGTGAGCTGGCAAAGCAAATAGGCGAACCTGATATGGCCCGCGCAGTAGGAGGCGCACTGAATAAAAACCCGGTACCGATTATCGTTCCCTGCCATAGAGTGATAGGTGCTTCCGGTAAGCTTGTTGGCTTTGGAGGAGGTCTCCAGAATAAAACGATACTCTTAGACCTGGAACGTCCTGTAAAGCAAATTACACTGTGGGCAGCAAAGTGATCGTTCGCCTCATATCAAGATAGAAACACGCCTGCATGTTCAAAACATTTTCCGCGCAAGACTTTAAAGACATTTGCGACAAGCTTGCCAAAAAGGATAAGGACCTCGCCCTGATAATAAAGGAACATGGTTATCCGCCGATGTGGACAAGGCCCAATTCTTACAAAACACTTGTTCATATCATACTCGAGCAACAGGTATCGCTGGCATCCGCACTTGCCGCACTCAACAAGCTACAGGAAAAAACAAAAGGCATAACACCTGCCAAAATACTCGCGCTAAGTGATGAAGAGCTTAGAGCCTGCTATGTGAGCAGGCAAAAAGCACTCTACATACGAAACCTTGCAGAAGCCATAAAAAGCAAAAAACTAAACCTCAAAGAGTTTGAAAACATGCCTGACGATGAAGTACGGGCAGCACTTATAGAAATGAAAGGCATCGGCAACTGGACCATAGATGTGTATCTAATGTTTGTCTTGCAAAGAGCCGATATATTTCCCATTGGCGACCTCGCAGCTGTAAATGCACTAAAAAGAGCAAAACACCTTGCCAAAGACACATCTCGTGAAGCTATGCTTAAAGTGAGTGAACAATGGAAACCATATCGCACAATTGCTACTATGCTGTTGTGGCATCACTATCTTTCCTCTCCTTTTAGAAGTAAGCCGTAATTTTAAGAACGAAATACTTTTCAATGCTGCAAAACCGGGTAGGCCCCTTTGGAAATATTATCAAGACAAGTGCCCGTGGAGCATGGATGGGAAATCGTGGATTGCTGCATAATGAGCATCAACAAATACTTCGCCCATTCAAACTGAAAGCGTGGATCACATGCGTGCTGGAATTCCGCGGAAGAAAAAGACAAGTGATGGCACCCGGCAAGTACACCGAGCTTTTCTTCCTGGATGAAGCAACCGCATTTGCTGCAGGCCACCGCCCATGTTTTGAATGCCGTCGTGATGATGCCATGCGATTTAAACTATTTTGGCTCAAAGGAAATCCTGAGTATGGGTTTGATGAAAAGACACCAATTGGAGAAATAGATAAAATTCTTCATAAAGAAAGAATAAACGGCAAAGGAGAAAAAGTTACCTATGAAGAAGCCATCTCAAACATTCCCGATGGTACTTTTATCCTGCTTGATGATAAACCATTTTTGCTAGCCAATAACACGCTCTTTGCGTATGCACCTTTGGGTTATGGTAAGGGGAGGGCTTTGTTAGGCACAAAAAAACTTATGGTGCTAACCCCTAGATCCATTATAAATGCTTTTAGAGCAGGATATATACCCGAAATCGCAATTGATAAATAATATTTCAGATTGTGCAAAATAGCAACCTTGATTTCGATTCAAAAAACTTGATAGATTTGAATTATTTTATTTTTAACAACAACGAGCGCTGTGAAAAGCATCAACCAGCGTTGAAGCTCGAACTGAGTGAAAAATGGAAATCATACCGTACTATTGCTACTATGTTGTTGTGGCATCATTATCTTTTCTCCCCTTTTAGAAGTAAACCGTGACTATCTTAAGCGGCACACTCTTACATAGGCGTAGAAATCAAAGGCTCTCCGATGCATGTAATAAACGTTGTTTAAGAAAATATTGCTACGAAATTCTATTTTCAAATAATTTTATTATAAATTTATTAATCAATACAACTAGTTTAATACCAACCTGTTACAATCTATACCGAAATAAACTCACAACAAAAGGATTATGAAAGAAAAACAGTTTTTTGAAAAACAAACTATTTCCTCCAGAATAAAGGCAAGTATTGTTTCAGAATACTTTCCTAGTTATTGTAAAATCATCGTCAAAAAATACAAACCAAGAGAAATAAGATATATAGATTTATTTGCAGGACCTGGATTTTATGAAGATGGAAATCCTTCAACGCCCATCTTAATCGCTAGTCATTGTAAAAATGATGATTTCCTAAGGAAAACCGTTAAGATGATCTTTAATGATAACCAATATTCTCAGGAATTAGAAAGCAATTTTAATCGAGAATTTCCGGATGGAACATTTAGTAAAAAGCCGCATTTTGGGAATAGCACTGTTGGTGAAAATAAAGCTATATCCGATTTTTTAACATCAAGTACCCATAAAGGTAAAAACAATGAATGCCCTTCGCTACTATTTATTGATCCATTTGGGTATAAAGGAATTGAAACAAAAATATTAGCTGAATTTTTAAAAAATTGGGGAAATGAAGTATTTCTTTTTGTTAATACAAAAAGGATTCACCCAGCTTTAGAAAATGATAAGTTTGAAGGATTAATGAATGATCTTTTTCCAACTACTTTGCAGCAAATAAAACATGATAGAAGATTCAAATCTACAGTCCAAGAAAGACTTAGTCTAATAATCGACAGCTTAGCTAATGAGTATAAAAATCTTCTTGGGAAAACAATATATTATACAGCCTTCAAATTTCAAGAAGAAGATATTGATACTACTAGTCACTATATCTTACATCTTACAAAGGGATCTAGAGGATATGATTTAATAAAAACAACTTATAATGACTTTGCAAACGTAGGTACAGTATTTGACGGCATCAATACATATACATTTGACGCTAAAAAGTTTGAAAAAACAGAACATGAATTATTTGATCTCAGTTCAATAAATATTGACAAGCTAAAGGAAGACATTTACGAAAAATATAAAGGGAAAAAGTTATCAGCAAATGATTTATTCGAAAGCCATCATACAACTGGCTTATATAGTCGGAAGCATTATACTGATGCACTTAGGAGACTGGTTGATGAAGGTAAAATAAAATCATTATATACCGATCAGAAAATACATCATGTCACAGTATTAATTTCGAAAGATTGTATTTTAAATTTTAGTTAATGGCAAATTCATCTATTGAATGGACAGAAATGACCTGGAACCCAACTACTGGCTGCACTAAAATTTCTGCAGGCTGCAAATTCTGTTACGCCGAAATAATGACGCGTAGATTAAAAGCCATGGGTCAGGAAAAGTATAAGGATGGTTTTAAAGTAATAAAAACGCATCCTGAAACATTATTAATACCATATACATGGAAAACGGCTAAAATAGTGTTTGTAAATTCGATGAGTGACTTATTCCACAAAGATGTACCACTCGAATTTATAAAAAAAGTTTTCAACGTAATGAATGACAATCCGCAACACGTCTTTCAGATATTGACAAAACGTGCTGAAAGGCTTTCTGAATTGAGCAGACACTTAAAATGGACACATAATATTTGGATGGGAGTTTCAGTGGAAAATGAAAAAGTCGTTGACAGAATTGAATACTTAAAAAAAACAAAGGCACAAGTAAAATTTCTTTCCCTTGAGCCATTAATTGGCCCCTTACCAAATCTGGATTTAAAAAAAATAAATTGGGTCATCGTTGGCGGTGAAAGTGGGCATAGACCACGTTATATGAATCCAGATTGGGTTTTGGACATTCAAGATCAATGTACCAAAGCAAATGTCGCTTTCTTTTTCAAGCAGTGGGGAGGACGCAACAAAAAAGCAGCGGGGCGAATATTAAATGGCCGCACATATGATGAAATGCCCGAAATATTTGATTGTGACTAATTGAGTACATTAAACTATTTTTAATTACTTAAGACATCTAGGAACGTGAATAACCTAGTTTAATATACATATTGCTTGCTATGGTATTTAATTTATCTTGTTTTCTTTCCTTGGTAAATTTTAAAAGATTTACAACCTCTCTTTTCGTTACTTCAGGCAAAATATCTTCTATAAAATCTACTGAAAAGTACTCTATCCATCTACTAGAAGTCTTCTCTAGAGATAATTTGTATAACAGCCTTTCATTACTCTGAAGACACTCATTAAAAAAATAAACCCATCGTTCAAATGTAATAGATTTTAGCATGGAATTTGCACTATCTTGCGCGGCGTTAGATACGCCATATCTATTACCAAGTTTCACAGATAAAATTGCTGTCATACAAATGGGGAATGCTGGTATTGGGATTACACTGCCCATTCTCTGTAGTGTAATCATTGGAGCAGGCTCGTTGTAAAAATTATTCATACCTTCATGAGCAACCAATACTTCGTTTGCAGCCTTAATAAATGAGGAAGATCTCAAATCTTCAGGGACAAAATCAAATCCCTTGACTTTCAATAAAACCTGCCTAAGTCCACTAGCAGCTTTACTTTTTCCATCAGAAAATAATTCAGAATAGCTTCTACCAATCTGATATTTCTCAGGGTGTTTCAAATTATTCCAAATTTTAGGAACTATTAAATTTGAATTTGCTAATGAATTTTCAAGTTGTGCACCAGTCGAAGATTTTATTAAAGACAATAATATTCTGATTGTCGTTCTATGAAAAAAGTATGGACTACTAATAAGCTTTAATAAGTAGGGACTTTCTTCGGTCAGAGTTGCTTCTTCTAATTCAGTCCTAAAATTCTTAAAATCAATGGCAGCTTCAATTTTATTATAACCTAGCACAGCTTGGATGCAAGAACGTATTATTGTTGTTGCTTCTTCTTTTGTCAAATCATTTTCTGGATCTTCTTCAAGTTCTGGTTGATTAAAATGAGTAACCGTCTCCATTGCTTGTTTTAATCTGAACGCAGCAGTTCCACTAATTACCCCCAATTCTTCAGCAAGTCTTATGGCCTCAAATTCAGAGATTGCTTGTTGTAGATTCGTATGTTCATTAATATCAGGTCGATCTAACATCTCAGCGATGAAAGACATTCCCATCTTACTTAGTTGATTTCTTAGTGCATTAATTGCTTTGGTCCAAGTATATGTTGCAACCATTTCATAAGAACCATGCTCAAAAGTTTTAATTATTTGATTTTGGTCTTTTATTGACAATTGCAATCCGCAATTTACTAGCTCTGAAATCCGAGTAATTTTTTTTGGTAATACCGGCTGTTCAGTATTTTTCCATAAGACAAGTTCGTTATTTTCCATCGCTAAATTCTATTTTACCGTCTTGAGATTGTATATATGCTGATTTAATTTCACTACCAATCATTTCGCACAAGGTTAGAAACGTTCGACTTCTCGCTCCACCACTTGTCACTGTCTTAGTAAGTTCTGGGGAATGTTTAACAAATACATTATAAGAAACAATTTCTCCACAATCAGTAAAGACAGTAATACCATCACTTTGTAGCATGCCAATAATTAATGAAAGTTGACCCTCTAATTTTGAATTTGCTTGTAAATCACCATTGTTTAATAATTCTTTAATAACATTTGGAATATTGATACGGTTTTGCAGCTCTATTCCATCTTGAAATTTCGTTGAAATCTCATCTTTACTTTCACTTACTACGCATGCCAACGTACCATGTCCCTTCTGGAGTACTTCAAGAAAAACTTTTCTAAAAAAATTAATTGTTGGTTCTTTAAGTTCTGGTGCTACTTTATCGACGATTGTGTTAATAAAATTAAGTTGACTATCAATTGGTGAATTTATTATAGTTTCATGGCTTCCATAACTTATTAATAAGGGATTGGCTTTGATGCCTCTAACTTCAATTAATTTTTCTGCCACCTGGTGAATCAGAATGGCTTTTACCCCTTCTGCGCCACGATCTATTAATGCTTCTGAAATAGAAACAGAAAGGATAGAAGTTCCTGCCCTAAAAACACCGAACTCAAAACTTTCTTTTTTCCTTAATATATAGATAGCCCAGCCATTTTCTGCAAGAGGAGCACACTTTTTTAGTGCGATAAGCATAGTTTCTTTTTTCTTTTCTCCCGCTCCAATTAGATAAAATTGAGAATTAGTTAGTATTTGTTTAATTAACTCGATTTCATCAAAAATGTAAATTTCCGGATACAAAGCTTTCCCTTCTTCTTTATAATTAAATAATTGGCTTATTAGCTCAGGGATGCTATCCTGAGTTATCAGACAATCCATATCCTCCTCTTTTAAAAAATCAACTGAAGCGCTTACTAACGTTGGTCTTAAGGATAATGATTTGGTAACCTTCATGTACAGAATTATAAATTTACGCCTGTATTAAAAAAATATTACAATCAGTTACGATAATCAAAAATAAATAATTTATCTGATTCAATCTGTAGCTATGAAATGACTTATTTACAAGAGAATTTAGTTGCTCGTTGATAATGCGTAGTGTGTTTCTATTTTTAGAAAGGAAATAAAGAACGGAGAAACGCAATAAAACAAATGGAGGGCAACAAAACCAGACCATCTGCACAAACAATTTTTTATCATTATCGCAAAACTGTATAGTCATTATACAGAAACAGCATAATGACAAAAACCCAATTTCTCCACTCAAAAAATCCTCCAAAACTTTGTGATAAAAACTATCACAATGAAAAAGCAACAAGCCCGCAATCTCTATTTCCAGACAGAACTCACCCAAACCCACATCGCCGAGCTCCTCGATGTAGATCGTAAAACAATTTACCTATGGATCAAAGAAGGCCGCTGGGCAGAGATTAAAAGATCAGCCCAACAAACACCATCTATTCTTGCAGAACAATACTACACCCAGCTACTCGCAATAAATGAAATGATAGCAGGCAGAGAAGAGCAGCCATACCCCACTCCACAGGAAGCAGAAACAATAAGAAAGCTCACCCTCACCATAAAACACATCAAAGACGGCCAAACCCGTGGAGAAACGATCGAAGTATTAATGAACTTCATCCACCAGCTCACCAAAACCGACCTCGCCCTCGCCAAACAGATCCTCCCCTACGCCGACGAATATATAAAAGACTATAACAATGATCCTATCATAAAGCCAAAAGAAAAAATGGAGATAAAAGAACAAGAAGTGGGAATAGAAGAAATCGAAGTAACAGAGAAAAAATCATCAGAAGAATCTCCACAACCTGACCCCTCACAACAACAAACTTCCGACTCACAAAACATTGAACCACCCACCATTACCGAATTGTCAAATTGTCGAATTGCCGAATTGCCAAAAACGGGGTACATATGGGCAATGCATGAGCAACCCGTCTTCACCATGCTGGAAGCCCTAACCCGCTACAAAAGCGGCGATTGGAGCGACAACACCTGGCAGCAATTCCTCAAATGGCATTCTCAGCAAAACGGGGAAGCACCAAACACAATATCTCGCAATGACCCGTGATAAAAAAATCACTTCTTCTTTTTCTTCGGTGAGGCCTTAGCTCTTTTATTGAAATCGAGTGCAAGGTTTATCCAGTTGTCAAGATCTTTTTTTGATTTGATGCCATTTTCATTTACATAAACATAGCCCTTATAATTCCGGCCTCTCATTATTACCGGGCTGGTATTAGCTTTCTGAAGGGCTTCATCATGCAGATCTGGGTCTATGCGGCACATAATTTTATCATCACCAACAGTAATGCACATTTTACCATCCACCATGAACACAACACCACGAAACATTTTCTTTTCCTCTACCTTAGGCACATGGGCCAATGCGTCTCTTAACCTGTTTGTAAGCTTTTCATTGTATGCCATAGCCTATTTCATTTATAGTTTTCTTAATTTGAAACGCGAGTATAAGTTTTAGGTGGAGGGTCTTGCATGAGTGGCTCTACTCTTTCAATGCCAAGGTATTGCTTCTTACTATAAGGCTTTAATCCGTACGCTACGCGCGCAGCATTGGTGAGCTGGTAATACTTAATATCAGGTTTCATATATGAAGTATAAGCAAACTGTGCAAAATCCATTTGGCACAATGGCAAGTTTCCTTTTTCAATTTCACGCTTAAAGAGAGGAACAATACGTGGATCATTAAACCATTCAGGATATTCTTTTGCCCAGTGTATCAAAACAGCAAAAGGGTAACAAGTGCCTTTACCTAATAGCTTAGGACATGGAAAACCAATAGTAGTAATGAGGCTATCCAAAATTTGAAAATTGTGCAGGTCTATTTTGTACATCACAGCACCAATGCTATCGATACTATTTGTATCCTTGCTTTCCTTTGCTGCATCGAATGAATGTCTTATCGCCTGATCGGCTTTCTCGATTGTACAACTTAATTCACGAAGGGAATCCTTTTGCTGTTGTGTAAAAGTTTGTGAGGATGCGACAAAAGGAAATAACAGTAGTAATGATATGGTATAGGTTCTGTAATACATTAATAACAATTTACAATAAGTTTGATAAAAATGGAAATCACTTCTTGCCTAACTCTATCACTTCACATTGCTTCATGTCCTTACCATCGATCACAAAGCGTATCAGCGTGCGCACTTTGTGCCAGCCAGATCTGCCCGCTGCGCCGGGGTTCATGTGCAGGCAATTTATTTTATCGTCGTAAATTATTTTGAGAATATGCGAATGGCCTGATATGAATAGCTGCGGCGGATGGGCATATAATTCTTTTTTGACTGCAGGCGTATATTTTGGTGGATAGCCTCCTATGTGTGTCATCATTACATTCACCCCTTCACATACAAAGCGCAATGTTTCAGGGTATTCGATCCTGATGTCCTGACCATCTATATTTCCATACACACCTCTTAACGGTCTAAAGGCTTTAAGCTTATCGGCAATTTCAGCAGTTCCAAAATCACCTGCATGCCAAACCTCATCACAATCTTTGAAATATTGAAATACAGCTTCGTCAAAGTAATTATGAGTGTCTGATATTAAGCCGATCTTTGTCAACGAAAAAATGTTACTGCAAATTAAGCAGCAATTTCTGCAGTTTGGATATGAGTTATTATACCGTTTGTATAATGCTCCAGCAATGAACCGAATATATCTTCAATTTCTGCGGGGCTATCTGTGGAAACGAGACGAGTACGAAATTCTTTTACGTGCGAAAGGCCTTTCAAATAACTGGCATAGTGGCGACGCATCTCGAGGATACCAAGCTTTTCACCTTTCCATTTTACAGAGCCATATAGATGTTTGCGACAGGCATCCAGTCGTTCGTCGATCGTTGGTGGTTCCAGTAGTTCACCAGTTTTCAGGAAATGTTTTATTTCTCGAAATATCCAGGGATACCCTATGGCAGCTCGACCGATCATAAGGCCATCTACTCCATAACGGTTTTTATACTCAAGCGCTTTGTGCGGGCTATCTATATCACCATTACCAAAAATTGGTATGTTTATACGAGCATTGTTTTTGACCTTAGCTATCAGCGACCAATCAGCTTCGCCTTTATACATCTG
>DATNFP010000100.1:0-34994 GCA_035606335.1 Flavipsychrobacter sp.
AATCTCAGTACAAGAGGTAAGACGCAAGGGAGTGGAAAATGTGGTACGGCAAGCTTTCCTTCATCTAAGTAATTGCGATGATATTTATGTTTCTTTTGATGTTGATAGCTTAGATAGCTCAATATCACGTGGCACGGGCACACCGGTAAGCAATGGCCTAAAAGAAAAAGAAGCAGAAGACCTGATAGCTTCATTTATGCAACACCATAAAATATGCTGTTTTGAGCTGGCAGAAGTGAACCCAACACTTGACAAAGAAAATCTTATGGCTGAAATCGCCTTTAATATTTTACAGCGAAGTGTGAACTTATTATTAATGAATTAAAATGATCACTTAGTAATCACAAATTTCATTGATTTTCCTGAAGCCTCTGTACTATCGGGGCGTTTTACAATTACCCGATCGAAATACAAGGTATCACCGTTTTTTACACGCTGATAAATTGTTTGAGATATATCGCTGGTTAGCGTATCGCCTGGGCAATATTCTAAAAGATAATCGGTAAGCATAACCAGGTTGCCTGCCGAATCTTCGTATAAGTTACGTTCCGCATAATTAAAGATAAAACTGCTAACTGTATAAATAACACCAGCCGAATCCATAGAAGTAAGCCCCTGTTTTAACAATGAGTCAAAAACAAACTTATTTACTGTGCCGCCGCTAAGAGTAGAATGTCCAAGATAAACAGGTATTGGCTTATATCTAATCTTACCTTTTTGCTCTGTTGGATTCTCTACTAACTTATTTGTCTGTGTTTTCTTTTGTTGCGCCCAAAGGGTGACTGCAAAAAAAAGGAAGAATACCCCGAGCAATATGTTTGAAATACTTCTCATCAATTTTGATATTACAATAAACTTATGCTTTCTTCTATTGCCTTTATCTTAGCTACAGCATCCGCATGTTTTTTTCTTTCAACTTCCACTACTTCGGTTTTTGCATTCTGAACAAAACGATCGTTACTCAGCTTCTTTTCTATACTCACTAAAAATCCCTTCAAATAGTCGAGCTCTTTTTGCATTTGCTCCTTTTGCTGTTTAGAATCAATAGTTGCAGAAGCGGCTTCAATATACAGCTTATCTGTATTTACCACAATAGAGATCGCCCCCTGTATCGCTTCATCTGTATAGCCAATAGTCTCTGCATTTATTTGCCTACGTAATATACTCTGCACCGCCTCATAAAAGGCATGATGCTTAGTATCTATCCATAATTTAACAGTGTCCTTAGGTTTTAATTGATTTTTATTACGGGTATCACGGATAGCTGTAATTAACTCTTGCAGTTGTGTACCTTGTTTTAAAACCTCCGTATTTATTTCACTTGCTACCGGTAGTTGGCGAATAATAATATCATTTCCTTTGTGCCGGTTGCGAAGCTTATGGTATATCTCTTCTGTAACGAATGGCATGTATGGATGCAATAATTGCAACAATTGTTCGTACAAATTAACGGTACGTTCCAATACATGAGCAGATATGGATTGTTCAGGAAGAGGTTTTATCCATTCCAGATACCAGGAACAAAAATCATCCCAGATAAGTGAGTATATTGTTTTGAGCCCTTCACTTAAACGAAAATCTTTAAACAGCAATGTAATTTCCTGTGAGACTTGCTCAAAACGTTGCTCCATCCAATCGAGAGCAAATCTTATAGTCCCGTCTTCCGTATTATCATCTGCGCGAGCCTCCCAGCTTTTTATAAGCTTCAGCGCATTCCACATTTTGTTACAAAAATTGCGTCCCTGTTCCAGACTTCCCTCATCAAACAAAAGATCATTACCTGCAGGAGATGAAATCATAACACTAAAACGGACAGCATCAGCTCCAAAATCGTCTATGAGCTTTAACAAATCAGGAGAATTACCAAGCTGTTTGCTCATCTTCCTACCCTTTTCATCACGAACAATACCAGTAAAATATACTTTATCAAATGGCTTTTGCCCTATAAACTCATAGCCAGCCATTATCATACGTGCCACCCAAAAGAAAATGATCTCCGGGGCCGTTACTAATGTTGCGGTTGGATAATAATATTTCAGGTCATCATTGTCAGGATTTTGGTTCCAATCGAAAACCTGCATAGGCCAAAGCCAGCTACTAAACCAGGTATCCAATACATCATCATCCTGCTTTAATTCCGGTTTTTCAAGATACAATGCCGGTTTTTTGTCGCGATATTGAGCATAAGCATCGTTTTCAGTTTTAGCAACATAATAGGTTCCTTCAGCATCGTACCAGGCAGGGATGCGTTGCCCCCACCAAAGCTGGCGGCTGATACACCAATCTTTTATATTCTCCATCCAATGGCGATAAAGATTCCTGAACTTAGCCGGATGAAATTCAATTGCATCATTCATTACCGAATCCAGCGCTGGCTTAGCCATTTCCTGCATGTTACACCACCATTGCATTGACAAGCGCGGCTCTATCACAGCATCCGTTCTTTCAGAATAGCCCACCTGATTGCTGTATTCTTCCTCTTTTACAAGGTTGCCTGCAGCGCGAAGATCTTCAACAATTTTTTTACGTACCGCAAAACGATCCTGACCTACATATAACTGTGCAGCTTCACTCATAGTTCCATCATCATTCAGAGTATCCACCACCTGCAGGTTATGTTTCAATCCCAGGTTGTAGTCATTCAGATCATGAGCAGGAGTAACTTTTAGCGCACCGGTACCAAATTCTTTATCAATATATTCATCGAAAATAATTGGTATTCGCCGATTGATGAGTGGAACAAAACAAAAGCGTCCTTTTAAGTGGGCGTATCTTTCATCATCAGGATGCACACAAACGGCAGTATCTCCCAATATAGTCTCGGGACGTACAGTTGCTATGGTTATGTATTCTTCTTTATCACCATCCAACCGATATCTTACATAGTATAGTTTAGAGTTCGTCTGCTTATAAATAACTTCTTCATCACTAAGAGCAGTTTTAGCTTTGGGATCCCAATTAATCATTTTTACGCCCCTGTAGATATAGCCTTTATTATACAATTCCACAAAAACACGTATTACTGCTGCGTAGTATGAATCGTCCATTGTAAAAGCAGTCCGATCCCAGTCGAGCGCGCAGCCAAGCTTACGTAATTGTTTCAGGATAATTCCACCATACTTCTCTTTCCATTCCCATGCATATTTCAAAAACTCGTTTCTTGATAATGTTTTTTTATCAATTCCCTTTTCACGAAGCATACCAACCACTTTTGCTTCTGTAGCAATAGAGGCATGATCTGTACCGGGCACCCAGCATGTATTATAACCAAGCATCTTAGCACGGCGTATCAGGACATCCTGCACTGTATCGTTGAGCGCATGCCCCATATGCAATACCCCTGTTACATTCGGAGGGGGAATTATAATTGTATATGGTGGCCTATCATCCGGTTGCGAACTAAAGTATCCAGACTCATTCCAGTATTCATACCACTTTTCTTCGGCTTCGTTATGTTGAAAATTCTTGCTTAAATCCATTTTTTATAGAAACTCCATTTGTAAGTCTGCAAAGATAATTATCTATGCCGAGTAGATAGATAAAGAAATTTAAATGTATTGTCTTTTTAAATATTAGAACTATTGCCAATACAAAATGCGTGATAATAAAAATTCCTAAAATAACTTTGGAACTGAAAATCTACCACAAATGGAAAAACGTAAAATAGGAAGTACGGGAATTGAAATAGCTCCGCTTGTATTAGGAGGAAATGTATTCGGATGGACAGTTGATGAACAGAATGCTTTTAAGATATTTGATGCTTTTGTGGATGCCGGCCTTAATTGTATAGACACTGCAGATGGCTATTCTAAATGGGCTCGGGGCAATAAAGGCGGAGAATCTGAAACCATTATAGGAAACTGGCTGAAAAAAAGCGGTAAAAGAGATAAGGTAATTATTGCTACTAAGGTGGGTACCGAGATGGCCCCAAATAAAAAAGGCTTATCTAAAAAGTACATTTTACAGGAAATAGAAGATTCTTTAAAAAGGCTACAGACTGATCATATAGACCTTTATCAATCACATTTTGACGATCTAAATACTCCAGTACAAGAGACACTTGAGGCATATGCACAATTAATAAAGGAAGGAAAAGTAGTTGGCATTGGCGCTTCTAATTTATCACCCGAACGCCTCGTGGAATCCTTAAAGACCAGCAAAGAACTAAATATACCATCCTATCAATGCCTGCAACCGCAGTACAATTTATATGACCGGGAAAAGTTTGAAAAAGAATATGAACAGATCTGTAAGGAATGGAACCTGGGTGTGATATGTTATTATTCATTAGCAGCAGGTTTCCTTACAGGTAAATACAGATCTGAAGCAGATATGAACAAAAGCCCAAGAGGGCAAGGCGTTAAAAAATATATGAATACAAGAGGTTTCAATATTTTAAGAGCACTCGATGAAGTAGCAAAGGAATATAACTCGACTCTTGCAAGCGTTTCCTTAGCCTGGATAATAGCTCAACCCCATATTACTGCCCCAATAGCGAGTGCCACCAGTGTAGATCAATTACAAGACCTTGTTAAAGCAACACAACTTAAGCTGGACAAAACAGCTATCAATAAACTAACTCAAGCAAGCACCTATTAAGGGCATAATTTTATTATCTGCTATACAAGAAACGCATTTATTTGCGTTATCAATATGCGTAAAGATCATGAGTAGTATGAAAATTCTATTTCCCGTATTACTGTTTTTAACAATAAAATGTACGGCTCAAAATATTAAAAAGGAAAGTCCCATTGATATTTCTTACACAAAATGCACCAATAAAGACACTTCATCTGCCGGTATATGTAACTGTGCATTTAAAGCATATGCAGATTGGGACAAGGAACTAAATAAGTATTATAACCGACTAAGGAAAGTAATGCATAATGAAAAGGACAAAGAAGCTCTGGAAAAAGCAGAAGCGGCGTGGCTGTTATACAGAGATGCAGAGTTCAGCTCATACGATTTTATGTTTAACAAGACGGGGACAAAATGGAGCAAGACACGAGCAGATAGCAGAATCAATGTGGTAAGGGATAGAGTAATGCAACTAAAAACTTACTATGATACGCTTACTAAAGCAAAGGATTAGCTAATAATTTCACCATTAATAAATCATGAAGCAATGGAAAAAGGAAGGCACCTGGCTTAAAGACCGAAAATGGATTTCCTTCCGGCAATTAACTTCATTTTTCTATTCTTACATACCCTGTATTATTTCCCGATACAACCCGTACGACGTATATACCGCTTGCAGACGATTGGATATTGACTTTGTTCAGGTTGCTGTAATTGTTGATCAGCTTACCGCTCATATCAAATATTTCAATGGTATAGCTTTTCCAGCTACCAGGTATTTCGACAGTAAAAACTCCATCCTTTGAGGGGTTGGGGTAAGCATTTAAAAATTGGATAGCCGGTTTTGCATCAGCAACACTTAATATGGTATGCCTGTAATGATCTCTGAAAGTAATTGCGGTAGGAATTTCAATACCCGCAACAACCTCGGTAGTTACATACAAGGCAGGATAATGCTCACCGCTTACCAGCCATTTGTATTCCATTGTATGACGTGGGAGACCAATGGTAGTGCCACTATAAGATATAGTATCTAATTCATGTATATCTGACTTTATCCGAATGCAATTGACACCTGTTGTAAAATATGGTGTAATAATCGTTCCCCAGCCATCCACTATGTTTTTCCTGTATCCCTGCATTTTTATTCTACCAACAGAAGGGATGTTTAGATCAAACAAATAATTATTACTGTCGGTGTTATTATATTTCAAAGGGAAAGTATATATCACATCATCATTAGTATAGTTTACCGGAGCGGGGAAACCACTTATAGTTGCAGCAAATGCATCTGCGACATAGCGGTCAGGGCCATGCAACTGATCGAAAAAAGTATAAATATTAGTCACTTTAACCGGCAAAGGAATTGATATGCCAAAGCCACCAAGGCTGTCTGCGACTTTATGGCCATAGGCAGTAGGTGATATCAATAAGGCAAACAAAGAATTGACATCTGAAGCCAACTTATAACTATCTATAGCCTGTGCTACCGGGAAAAGGCTGCTAAAGTCCCATGAATAGTTTGCACCTGTTTTGGTAAGATCAATACCACTGCCAGCAGGCAATACTATGCTATGTCTCAAAGTATCGCCAACTACCGGCATGTCGCCTGCAGTAATCGTAATCTGCGAAACAGCACGAAATACTATAAAACTCAAACAAAATATAAATAATAACCGTTTCATTTAAAGAGCATTGCGTCATCAAATCTATGAAACATAAATTATATGATAGTTTATTGTTAATATTAAAGGCATGATTTTAGTTTTAATAATTTTAAGCAACAAATAAACATTATGGAAGAAAAACGTAATGAGGCCACACCCCAAAGGCCACAAGGCGACCGCGTATTGGATGCGCCATCTCTAACAATAGATCTGCAACACTATATAAAGCAAATCCGCAGTGAAGAACCGTGGAGCAAATCGGACCGAAACTCTATAACTGTTTTTAAGTCGAGTAACATGACGATAGTCGTTGTAGGGCTGCATGCTGGTACAGAAATGAAAACGCATATTGCACAGGGAACAATAAGTGTACAGGTAATAGAAGGGAAAATAAAATTTATTACAGAACAACAATCCGTTGAGATAGACGAACAGCAAATTGTTACGCTTCATGCAAACATTCCACATAGTGTTATTGCAATTGAAGAGACAATATTTTTGTTAACAACCGCAAGCGGGAAATAGATACCTTTGCAACTCATTTTTAAAGCATGGTACAAGTAGGCAGGTACAATACATTGAGAGTAGTTAAAGTTGTTGAATTTGGAATGTACCTTGATGGAGGTGAAGATGAAATATTGCTTCCTAAACGTTTTGTCCCTGCAGATCTGAAAGAAGAAGATGATGTTGAAGTATTTATTTACCATGACTCAGAAAACCGCCTTATAGCCACTACACAGCATCCTAGAGGGATAGTAGGTGACATTGTAAATCTGAAGGTGGTGAGCACCACAAAACAAGGAGCTTTTCTTGATTGGGGCTTAATGAAAGATCTATTCGTGCCGTTATCGCAACAGGTATCGAGAATGATCGAGGGTCAATCTTATTTTGTGTATATATACATAGATGAACAAACAGGCCGTGTGGCAGCTACTGAAAAAATAGCACCTTATCTAAGCAATGAACATCTTACAATTAAAGAGAGGGAACCTGTAGATCTACTTATTTATCGCCAGACTGAAATAGGCTACCAGGTTATCATCAATCATAAATACAACGGACTTTTACATTCTAACGAGGTCTTTCGCGATATAGAAATTGGAGAGACTTCAAAGGGATTTATTAAAACCATCCGCCCCGATAATAAGATAGATGTATCTCTTGGGATAATGGGCTATAAAAGGGTAGAAGATGAGTCGACCAAGATATTAAGATTACTGCAGGAAAACGACGGGTACCTACCCTATCATGATAAATCCGATCCGGAAGAGATCTACTCATTTTTTGGTATGAGTAAAAAAACATTTAAAATGACAATCGGCGCTTTGTATAAACAACATAAAGTTACGCTGACCCAATCAGGAATAAAGCTTGCTGAAGATTAACAGTTGCTCACTCTAAAATGCTTTTCTTTTTTTGGTTTTCAGCAATGCTACGGTAACAGCAGCAGTAATGATTGATAAACCTACCACAAGTAGCAATACAGAAGACCTTTTTTGTTTAGGAGGTATGTACTTCACTCCACTTGCATCTATTACAGCAGCATCCTTCAAATACCTTCCATGTTTAGGCAAAGCGAGTTCATTAAAATGTGCTGCAAGGTTATTTAATGCTATTTGCATTTCGGGGCCTTTCATCGGTTTACCATGGCCGGTTGCTACTACTATGGGTCCAAGGTCTGCAAGGTTGCGTACTGAATTTCGTGCTGCTTCCCAATCATAAGTGAAATATTTGGGAGGGCCTGATATTTTTTTGGCTTGTGTCATTACAGACAATACAGATTCCTGATTGGTTGTCACAAAGGCATCGCCTGCTATCAACACCTTATCTCTTTTCCTGAACAAGCTGATATGACCGGGGGCGTGGCCGGGTGTGTATATATACTCCCATTCAGGCAGACCCGGAACAGAACCATCAGGTGGAAGTATCTGCAAATAATGCTCTATATCAATCGGCTTCTTAGGGTATATCCAGGCCATAGAAGCCATTAATCCACCTCCTACAGACGCATCAGGTGGTGGATAAGATGACTTCCCTGTGAGGTAGGGTATTTCTAAATAATGGGAATATACCGGCACACCCCATTCTTCTGCTAGTTTTAATAATGAACCAGTATGATCAAAATGTCCATGAGTTAAAATAATAGCAGAAGGTTTGCTACCGGCACCAAAAAGCTCCGCAGCAATCTTTTTTATTTTTACTGCTGATGATTTTAGTCCTGTATCTACTAATACCCAATTATCCCCCAGCCCATTCCGAATCATATACATATTCACAAAAATGTCTTTAGTGCCCCATACATTGGGTGCTACATTAAAGTACAGTGTGTGAACTTCTTTCTTATGATTCAATTCTTCTTTCATAAATAAATGAATTTTAAGGTTGAATACGATTAGTAATGGATTTTGATATGATGCAATAAAAGTATGCCAAACATTTTTTTAATATTACTAATTCTTTCACTTAATGTAGCCATAGTTATTATCCATTATATCCAGCGTTTCATTCACCTTAATTTTAGCTTAAACATTCACACATGAAATACAATTTCTTTGGACAAACAGGATTGCTGGTTTCAGAACTTTGCTTTGGCACGATGACGTTTGGAGGCGAAGGAATCTGGAAAGCAATTGGAACATTGAAGCAGGATGAAGCAAATGAGCTGGTGAAGACAGCAGTGGATGCCGGAATTAATTTTATAGACACCGCAAATGTCTATTCTTATGGAGAATCTGAAAAGTTATTGGGTCAATCATTAAAGGAACTTGGTATTAAGCGACACGACGTAGTACTGGCCACAAAAGTGCGCGGACGCATGAGTGAAGGGCCCAATAATGTAGGACTATCCCGTTATCATATCTTTCAATCCATTGATGAAAGCCTGCAAAGATTACAGACAGACCATGTAGATATACTGTATGTGCATGGAGTTGATCTTCACACACCTATAGATCAAACCATGCGAGCATTGAATGATGTGGTAGTAGCTGGGAAGGTACGCTATATTGCAGTTTGCAACTGGCCGGCATGGAAAGTAATGCAGGCACAAGGGATAGCCGAAAACATGGATGGAACAAATTTGAAGGCTTACAATACTTTTATTCCATTGCCGGACGTGACGTGGAAAGGGAAATAATCCCTATGGCCGCAGATCAGAATCTTGCTGTTATGCCATGGAGTCCTTTAGCAGGAGGTTTTTTATCAGGGAAATATACTCGCGAGCAGACAAAATCAGATGGGTCGCGCCGCGATAGTTTTGATTTCCCACCGATAAACAAAGAAAAGGCCTACGATATTATTGATATTTTATTGCAGATAGGCAAACAGCACAATGTATCTGCCGCACAGGTGGCATTAGCGTGGGTGCGCCTGCAAAAGCATATTACCAGCACTATAATAGGAGCAAAGAAACCAGAACAACTAAAAGATAATATCGCTTCCTGTGAATTGAAACTTTCTGAGGAAGAATTGAAAAGACTGGATGAGGCAAGTGCATTACCAAAAGAGTATCCGGGCTGGATGGTAGAGAGACAGTCGGCAGACAGATAAGAAGTCTTGCAATTAAAAAATCCTCGCTTTTACGAGGATTTTTAATTTTTATCTGCGGCGCCAGTGTCCGGGTACCCATGCCCAGCCATGTGGTGTTTGACGCCAATGTCCCGGCCTCCATACCCATCCTGGTTGAGGAGGAGCTTCCCAATGTCCGCCTATATACACATATTGTCCTCCGCGCCATGCCCAATCTTCATCTATCCATACATGCCTGGGGCTGGGCGGAGCAGGACGGACAATAACAGGAGGTGTGGGACGCACACGCACTTCGAAGTTAACTTGTGCTGAACTGCTGAAGCTAAACAACATTGTTACTGCTAAGCCAAGAAAAAGACTCCTAATTGTTTTCATAATTTTTGTTTTGGTTCTAATTTTTAGAACATAATAATTGTGCCCGGTTTAATTCAAAAAAGAATTGAAGAAACCTTTAACAAAAAATGAAATGTGATAAATAAAGTGGATAATGAATAAAAAAATGAGCGTCGGGACAAAACCGACGCTCCATCATTTAACCAAAACAACTACAAACCTATAAGCCGGATTCTGTTACCCGTATGGTCACGGGATAGTTATCATTTATCTGGGATGCTGCTCACACAACAACTCTATCTGCCAACCCACGAACTTGAACGAGCCGTCCTCAATCGTCCGCCTATTTGACATTTCAGCACGCAAGGTTTACCCCTAAATATTGTTACCAATAAGTAGCGTAGGCTTTTACCCTACATTTTCACCCTTACCTTCTTAGAAGGCGGTTATTTTCTGTGGCACTTTCTGTATCCCTTGCGGGACCCCACCTGTTAGGTGGTGCGTTGCCCTTTGCTGTCCGGACTTTCCTCCAGTGTAGAAACACAGGCGATAACCCAGTTTGTAATTACTACAAAATTAAAAAAAAGTTACATTAAATGAGACATAGAAACAATTGAATTTTCGCGATTTAACAAAATATATCTATAAATATCAATTGCTTTTGCGGGCATTAAACATTAGAGATGCTTCGATATAATATTGCCGATCTCATCGGCTCTATCATATACCATCATGTGCGTCCCTTTTTCTATCCAATAGTCGGGATGTACCAATTCAGAGGGTAGAATTCTATCTGTTGTTCCATGAATATGTGTAACATTGCCCGGATAAGTACTGTTGTCCCAACTTAACAATGCTCTTAGCGCCCATTTTACGAACCCTCCGTCAGTATCTTTTAAGATATCAGCTAATAGTTCTCTCTTTTCTTTAGTATCAGCGCCAAAACGTTTAAAAATGATGCGATTGGGTATTGTGAAAAATCCCGCAGGTAAAAGGTTAGATTGGATAATAAATTTCAGAAAGCCCTTAAGGCGTGGTAGTTCATTGGCAGTTTTCGAACTGGAAATGAGAAAAATTTTTTCTGTGGCTCTCCCTTTTGCAATTTCTACTGCCAGCATACCACCAAAAGAAAGCCCCAATATAGTAGGATTATCGCCAGGAATTTTTGCAGACAGTTTTTCTGCATAATGGCTTACACTTTCATTCTTATCATATTTTAACCAAGGGATATGAATGAGCTCTGCGTTCTTTATAGAAAGTTTTTTAAATATCCTGTGATCTGCTCCAAGACCACTGATGCAGTATATAGACTTCACAACCTTTTATTTTTTATTTTAAAAATACCAATGTTGTGCCAAAGTTATATTGATTGCTTCTCCTGTCTTTATTATTTCGCAGATAGAGCTAATACCAAGCCTGACTATTTATTTAATTTGAATTAAAAAGAAAAAATGGTTATCGCCAAATTAAGCCTTTACTTCAGCAAAATGCTTTTTAAAAGCATCAATAAGATTGGAATCTATCATTTTATATGCTGCATTAATCATGTTCTTAAATGCAAGCGCGTGAGATATGCCATGACCAATAATCACCGGGCTGTTTACACCAAGAATTGGCGTACCGCCGTAGATCTCGTAATTGAAGTTATTTAGGAATTCATCTTCAATATTACGCTGGCCTTTAAAAATAGAATAGATGGACTCTGCCATCTTTAAAGCGACGTTGCCCACAAAACCTTCGCAAACGATCACATCAGCCTTGTCTAAAAAAATATCGCGTCCTTCTACGTTTCCTACAAAATGTAATTGAGATTGCTCTTTTAGTAAGGGGTACGTAGCCTGGCAAAGCAGATTTCCTTTGCCTTCTTCCTCTCCAATATTTAACAGTGCAATGCGTGGCTGAGGAATACCATATACGTGATGCACGTAGAGGGAACCAAGTTCTGCAAATTGCACGAGATTTTCCGGTTTACAATCTGCATTAGCACCAACATCCAATAACAGATTATACCTGCCATTGATACGTGGTATAGGAGAAGCAATAGTGGGACGGAGGATGCCTTCAATAGTCTTGACGGAATACATGGCTCCAACCATCATGGCTCCGGTATTCCCTGCACTTATAAAAGCATCAGACCTGTTTTGCTGCAGCATTCCAAACCCGATAGATATGCTCGATTGGGGCTTTTCTTTGAGCGCCCTGGTGGGATGCTCATGCATGTCTATCACCTGCGAAGCTTCAACAAGCGTATAACGCCACTGAGATGATTCCAATAAATGAAGATACGGAGCTGCAGCGTCAGCATCTCCGATCAGTAACAGATGTACGGAAGGATCCTGTACCTGCTCAAAAAATAGCTGAACTCCTTTTATAGCTTCGGCCGGGGCATAATCACCCCCCATGATGTCGAGCCCGATCTTCATCAAAGTTGTTAGCAGTTATTTTTGTTCTCCTTCAGTAGTAGCAGGCGTCTTGTCTATTACAACTTTACCACGATAGTAAAGCTTCCCTTCTACCCAATGGGCACGATGGCGCAGGTGGCTTTCACCAGTTACTGTATCAACGCTCCATGTAGCAGCCTCAGCTTTATAATGTGTACGGCGTTTGGCACCGCGCTGTTGTGAGTGACGTCTTTTAGGATTAGGCATCTTATTTAGATTTATTTTGTTTTTTACTTTCTTTTTGTTTCAATACTTCAAGTCCTTTCCAAATGTCGTTTTTAGGAGCTTCATCTGGTTCGGAAAGCTTGTTTAGCAGTTTCAGGGCTTGTGGGTTGCATCCGGGTGTGCCGTCTGCCTTATCAGGGTGTATGCGTTGTAATGGTACGCTTAGCATTATAAATTCGTACAACCAACTACTGATATCTATGACCGTTTCGCTCCTTGGTATAAATACTACATCATCTTCATCAGTTGTCTCGCTTGCATCATCACCTGTTAATTTTATTACCAGGTCAAATTCGTCCCACAAGCTCAATCTATAATCATCCCCGCAACGGTCGCACGGTACAGTTACATTTCCATCAACATCAAAATGCATCAGGAAAAAACTGTTCTTTTTATCGAAGGTCAATATAATCTTTGCGCTCCAATCCTTAAACTCCCCTTCAATATTGTAGTGCTGCATGAACCGGTCATCAATCTCATATGAAAACGTATGTACCCCGGGTTTTAACCCCTGCCAAGCTATTTCATATTCCCGGCTGTGTCTCATCTTTCTACAATTACCTTAAACAGTTAACTATCTAATTATTATAATATTTATAAGAACTTTTCGTAATCCCGGCTTATTTCTAAATCTTTACAATTTACCTTATTAAAACGGGTTGCAAAGGTAGCAAAAAATATTGGTTTTAAACCATTTTATTTCTCTTAATTAAAAATGCATGCAGCACCTGGTCAACAGGCTGCGATAGATCAACAGGAATACGATCAATCTGGTATTGATGACAACGATTGGCAATCATCTCCTGAAATTGCCTCATTCGCATAACATATTGTTCTTTAATCTGTTGTGGTTGTAATTTTATCCGCTCACCGCTTTCAAGATCGACAAATTCGTAAGGACGGTTCTCAAATTCAAAAGCAACTTCCTGAATACCATCTACTATATGAAATAGTATTACTTCGTGCTTATTATAGCGCAAGTGTTGGAGTGCTGCAAATAGCTCCTCAATATTATCAGCATCATCCATCATATCACTAAATATTACTATTAGTGAGCGTTTGTGCATTTGTTCTGCAATCTGATGTAAGGCTGTAGCCGCTTTGGTACGCTTATTTTTTATGTCGCTTTGCAGTACCTTTTGCAGCTCATTAGTTAAAAGCCGGTAGTGACTATGTGCCGACCTGCAATCTGATAAATAATTAATCTGCTCGTCGAATAATGCAAGAGATGCCGCATCTAATTGCCTTTTTAATAATTGCAGTAAACTAGCAGAAGCCACACAGGCAAATTGCAGCTTGGTTAATTTCTTATCGTCCTGAGGGAAATACATAGAGGAGGATGTGTCAACCATCAGGCAACAACGCAAATTTGTCTCTTCTTCAAAACGTTTAACAAACAACTTGTCGGTGCGGCCATATACCCGCCAGTCAATATGCCGCAATGGGTCGCCCTGATTATATAAGCGGTGCTCGGCAAATTCTACAGAAAACCCATGAAAAGGGCTTTTGTGCAGGCCGATAATAAATCCCTCTACTACTTGTTTTGCTATTAATTCCAGGTTGTCGACCAACGGTTGTTGAAGAATCATGATACCCCCTTGAATGGTAAAGTTATGTATTAAGTTAATTAACCCGTACAACGCAGTTGTCTTAATAATAAATACCTAAAACACTCTCATTATATTTTATAGAACGTCTAATAATATCCCCTACCCCGTGAAAAATACCCTCCCTCATTTACATCTTTTCACGTTTTCCAGGTGCATTATATTAAAGACTTTTGTAACGGTCAGGTCAAGGAAAACTAAATTCTATCATCTACTGAAAACTTGAATTCCATCACTTGTGGTCTTTACCCCCCGGAATCCATCGGATAAAATTATCCGGTGGATTCTTAGTTTTATACAGAAGGCAAAAAGAATTGAGGGTGAATAGAAACCAATAGCTGTACTACGTAAGCCTCCAATGACAACTCAAAGAAACATATCCTAATTTTTAATGCCGCTACTGTTTGTGGTTTCAAAAATTTACTACTATCTTCAACCGTTAAAATAAAATCTCTCAATGAAATTACGCCCTTCTCTATTGCTGGCTATGTCTTTAATACTAATGGTTGGCATGAGCTCCTGCGTACGCAATTATATATGTCATTGCACCATAAAATACAGTGGTCAGCCGGGCTTGCCAGATAGTGTGATTCAGGAATATAATATTAAAGACAATAAGAGCAAGGCAAAAACAGAATGTGAAGCCAATTCAGCTTCTTATGATAACAATGGCATCCACACTGATGAAAGTTGTTACTTATATTAATAGCTTTTAAAAAAAATGATATAAAATGTAGCCGTAGTAATCCCTATTTTTGGCTGTATTTTAGATTATGAATAACGAACTACCCAAGAAAAAAGCTTCTTTTTATATAAAACGTATTTTAGGATTAATACTGTTGCTTGTAATGGCAGCAGTATTTTTATTTTCGGGCTATAGCAAACTATATAGCACAAACGCTTTTGACAATTTTCAATGGACATTTTTAGACCTTGGAATTAATAGTATTGCTGCTGCGGGTATAATCGCCAGATTGTTTATAGGCTTTGAATTTTTGCTGGGACTGTTCTGTTTATTTCATATTTTTTTAAGGGGGTTTACGTATCCAACAATCATTGCTTTGCTAAGTGTATTTATAGTCTACCTGATAGTAGTGTTGGTACGGCAGGGGAATGTAGGTAGTTGTGGTTGTTTCGGAGATAAAGTAGCAATGACGCCACTCGCAGCCATCTGGAAAAATGTGGCAATGATTGTAGTAACTATCGTTCTTATATATATATACCCTATAAAACCTTATAAAGGACAGGAGTGGCTGGTAGCAATTTTGGGTATGGCGGCTTTGGTTGTGCCGTTCGTCGTGAACCCATTAAATACCAATAGCGCCCCAGAAGGGTTATATAAAGCAATTAACCTTGATCCTTTATACCAGGCCTCTCCAGCCCCGTCTGTAGAATTACGGAAGGGGAAGCACATAATATCCTTTATGAGCCTTACCTGCCCGCATTGTAAAAAAGCAGCTTATTTATTACAGATCATCTATAAGCAGCATCCCGATTTTCCAATTTTCCTTGTATTAACAGGACCTGAGCAAGAGCAGAATAATTTTTTCAAAGAGACCCATGCTGAACAAATACCTCACATTTACTTTAAGAGTACAGATGCATTCCTGGGAATGGCGGGGCCTGCTGTCCCAGCGATATACTGGGTAAATAATGGCTACATAGAGCGCAAAAGTACTTATGCTTATTACCAACTTGACCCCAAGTATATGAAGGAATGGCTCAATAGCCCCTCAACACATTAATCTGAAAATTGAGTTCAAACAATCACTAACTGATTATTTTTGCATTTATGATCGAAGCAAATGAATTGGAAGAAGATTGGGATGACCCGGATGAAGAAGGAGAAGAGGAGGTTGCAGCGCCCGTAGAGCGTTTACGCATAAAAACAGATAAACGCCAGGAGCCTCTGCGCATTGACAAATTCCTTATGAACCGCATTGAAGGCGCAACCCGTAATAAAATCCAACAGGCGCTGGAAGAAGGCTTTATTGTAGTAAACGGAACTTCTGTAAAACCAAACTATAAAGTAAAACCAGATGATGAGATAGTAGTATTTGATAATCGCAGACCTGAATCTACTGAAGTTATCCCCGAGGAGCTACCCTTAAATATTACATACGAAGATGATGAAATCATTATTATAAATAAGCAGGCGGGTATGGTGATACATCCCGGGTGCGGTAACTATACAGGAACCCTTGTAAATGGCCTTGCTTATTATCTAAAAAATGAAAACATGGATCCGGATGCGTTACCTCGCGTAGGCCTGGTGCATCGTATTGATAAAGATACAAGTGGACTGGTAGTTATCGCCAAGACAGAAAGGGCAATGGCTGACCTTAACAGCCAATTTAAAAAGCATACAGTTTACCGGCGTTATATAGCATTGGTATGGGGTAACCTGGAAGAAGAGGAAGGTACTATAAGAGCGCATGTGGGAAGAAACCTCAGATACAGGAAAATCATGGATGCATTTCCTGAAGGCGATCATGGCAAGGAAGCTGTGACCCATTATAAAGTCCTGGAGCGCTTTAATTACGTGACATTAACCGAATTGCGCCTTGAAACCGGCCGCACCCACCAGATAAGAGTACACATGAAATATATCGGACACCCTTTATTTAATGATGCTACCTATGGTGGCGATCGTATCGTAAAAGGCACAGTTTTTACCAAGTACAAACAATTTGTTGAAAACTGCTTTAAAATATTACCCCGACATGCGCTCCATGCCAAAGAATTAGGCTTTATTCATCCCGGAACTAAAGAATGGATACAATTTGATTCTGCCTTGCCGGATGATATGAAAGATGTAATAGATAAATGGCGTACCTATACAAGCGGGATGACTAAGCAACTAAGAGAAAGGCTTGATAATCAATAGTTAATGACGCATAAACCATATCCACACTATGTTAAAAAATGATACCTTATCCTAAAAAACTCACTTTATAGAGATAAAGTGCTATTTTTGTTTCTTACATAAACATTTTTTGTGATGGCTTTATTAAGCATTAATCCGCAGTTATTGTTGTCTATGCCTAGTGGTGGTGAATGGATTTTAGTATTGCTAGTTGTTGTTGTGCTATTTGGAGGCAAAAAGATCCCTGAACTTGCAAGAGGTGTAGGAAAAGGTATTCGTGAATTTAACGATGCCAAAGATGGCGTTAAAAATGAAATAGAAAATGGCAGTAGAAGAGAAGAAAAAACAAACACTCCTTCTTAGCCTTTGTATTTCATCGATTTTTCGAAATAATTATATATTTTTAATATAGCTTCCCTTAGGGGTTGCATGATTTCACCGCTTTAAAAAACGATAAAAGCATGCAATACAGAGGTCTTTTGTTAGCATCTATTTTTGCAATTTTCAGCACTTCAGCTCATGCTCAGAAGTATGAGAACTTTGTAATGAAGAGCTCATCCAAAGTCATTGAAACCGATACCATCGTTCTTTGTAAAGGCAATAAGCCGCAAGCAAAAGAGCAATTATTGGCCTGCAATGATATCCCAGTCAATTCTGCTACTAAAAAAGCAAATGGGAAAGTGGAATACAAGCCTGTTCCATTGGCTGGACAAAAATCATATTTCGGCGAAATGAACGATTATGTAAATGATTTCGTTCGCCGATATCTTGAGGTTCATGATCAAACTCTTACTAGTGTTCAGGGGCGGAGTTCTACCCCTTTTTCTTTGATAGATAACGTTCTTGAAAAAAATAATATTCCCAAAGAGCTTAAATACCTTGCTGTAATTGAATCTGCATTAAACCATGATGCGGTTTCCCATGCAGGTGCAGTTGGCCCATGGCAATTAATGGCATCTACAGCACGCCTGCTTGGCCTTACTGTAAATCGCCACCATGATGATAGAACAGACTGGTATAAATCAACAAATGCCGCAGCCAAATATCTTACTACACTATACGGTGAGCTTGACGACTGGCTACTGGTAATTGCAGCTTATAACAGCGGGCCTGTACCTGTAGAACGCGCTATAGAAAGGACAGGAAGCCATAACTTCTGGGATATTAAGAAATATTTGCCTCGTGAAACACAGGGTCACGTATTGGCTTTTATAGCAACAGCCAGCATCTTTGAAAATCTAAGCAAATTCATAGGCCTGGGCAGTATTCCTATGGACTTTAATTTTAATACAGAAAACAATGTAGCCGGTAATAAAAAGGTCGCCATAAAGAAGCCTGAATTTACCATGGAAGAATTAAAAAGTATGGCTATTGTGCGAATTTCACAACCGATAAGCCTCGAATTCATGGCCAATGAGTTAGGGATGGACATTAACTTATTAAATAAATGGAATCCGGATTACGATCTATTCATCTATAAGACATATCCTTCAGATTTCTATAGTCTTCGTATTCCCAAAGACAAACTTGAAGTATTTATTCAAAAGAAAGATTTCCTGACCAAGCGTTCAAAGCAGATCTTCAACGAATTGTGACCTTAAAAAATATTTTTTGTTACACATTTTTGTATTACCTTTGCAGTCCTTAAAAAAGTGAACATAAATGGCAAATCATAAGTCGACCAAGAAAGATATTCGCCAAGCTGAAAAACGCCGTGACCGTAACCGTTATTATGGTAAAACTACCCGTAATGCCATTCGTAGCCTTTTAGCTACGGCTGATAAAAATGCAGCTCAGGAACAACTTCCAAAGGTTATATCCATGATCGATAAGCTTGCAAAACGCAACGTTATTCATAAGAATAAAGCAAGCAATATCAAATCTGGTATCGTTAAGAAAATAAATGCTTTGGCTTAATCTGTCATTGCTCAAAAAATAATTTCTTAAGCCTCGCTTTTAAAGCGGGGCTTAATTTTTTTGATAAAACTAATATGGCAATTCCCCCACCTTCTCTTTTTGAATAAAAACATCATGCTCCTTATTATTCCTAAATAACAAGTTCCCCCAACTCTTTTCATTTTAACAAAATTTTTATTGAGCTTTTATTTGATTTACGAATTTATTCGTAGGTTTGTGTACGAAGACAATCGTATATAAATCCAACCTTATAATTTTGTAACATTTTTATTTTAAAAACGATCTGATAAATGAATAAGTTGATAAAGCCAACAGACAGCGAACTTGAGATACTGAATATCCTTTGGGAAAAAGGTGCATGCACAGTACGGGAAGTGCATGAAATATTGGAAAAAAGCAAAGATGCCGGCTACACAACTACACTAAAACTAATGCAGATAATGCACGAAAAAGGATTATTAAAAAGAGACACAACAAGCAAAACACATATATACATTGCTGCAGTATCGCAGGAGCAAACCCAGGGGCAACTGGTAAAAAGAATGATAGACAATGTGTTTAATGGTTCTGCAATGCAATTAGTAATGCAGGCACTCGGCAACCATAAAGCAAATGCTTATGAACTGGAGCAAATAAAAGAATACCTGGAACAAATGGAAAAGAAAATAAAAAAATGAGGCAATAAATAATCTTATTCAATTATAAAAATCATTCAATATGAATAATTGGCTATCTGAAGCTTCAATGATAAGCAAATCGTTGGGATGGGCTTTGATCCATTCAATATGGCAAGGCTTGTTTATATTCATTTGCCTGAACATTGTATTGAGAATAATCAATAATGGAAGTGCCAGAGTAAAATATTATCTCTCCTATTTTTCATTAATGAGTTTGTTCTTATGGTTTATCAATACATGGATTACCCAATATCAAAGATTGCAAGGTATCACAGTGTATATTACTGTACCCGGAAGTAATCCACAAGCAATTAAAACATCCTATCTCAATCCATCGGCAACAACTTTTCATACACAGCAATATATAGCGAACATTTTGCCTAAAATGGAACACTATATGCCCGCAATAGTCAGCGTATACATAGCGGGCTTTTTATTTATGCTATTCCGTTTTATTGTTAATATAATATGGCTTAGGAACCTACGCATACAAGGCCTGATAAGAATGGAGAATGAATGGCAGCAATTAATTAAAACATTGCAGGAACAATTGAATATTGTGAAAGAGGTTCAATTATTTGTTTCAGAACGAGTGAATGTACCGATGGTAATGGGGGTATTGAAGCCCATAATCCTTTTACCTGTTGCAACCATCAATAATATGAGCACAGACCAGATAGAAGCCATCTTATTGCATGAATTAGGCCATATAAAACGTCATGATTATTTATTGAATATTCTGCAAACACTGGTAGAGACAATTCTGTTTTTCAATCCATTTGCATGGGGAATTGCCTCTAAAATAAGACGGGAAAGAGAGCATTGCTGCGACGATATGGTCATAGCCAATAGTCCGCAGCCCTTATCTTATGCAAAAGCTTTAGCTGCGTTAGAAACCCATAGATTGTCTTCTTCTCCTTCTATTGCCCTTGCAGCTACAGGACAAAAGAAAAATCAATTACTTCATCGAATTAAAAGAATTATGGAAATGAGAAAAGGATCTACTAATTATAGTCAGCTAACTATTGTACTGGCAATTATAATTACGTTCACAGTATGTATTATGTGGTTGGCTCCATCATTTGCCCAATCATCAAAGGGGAGCGGGCAAACTCAAACTACAGATACCAAGACAACAGGAAAGACACGGATTATCATAATTGATGATAATGGAAATAAAAAAGAATACAATTCCATTAATCAGATACCAGATAACGTAAAAGAACAACTGACAGATGAAAATAATCATAAGAAACATACATCAATAACCATCTGCAATACCAAAAAGAATGTTACAATTGATTCATCAGATCTTGGACAGACTATTTCAGACATTGGAGATGAGGTATCAAAAAGCTTATCAGAAATCAACTGGCAACAGATAAGTGATGAAATGCATGATGCAATGCAACAGGTAGATTCAAAAAAGCTAAAAGTACAACTGGATGAAGCGCAAAAGGAAATAAGCAATATAGATTGGCAAAAATTACAAGGAGATATAAGTAAAGGTATTGCAGAAGCAGATAGTACTGTTAATGATCCAAAATTACGGAAGGAACTACAGATTGAGGTTGATGAGGCGCTAAAACAAGCCAGCCAGGCGACAAAAGATGCAAAAGACCGGGTAGCTGAATTGTACACACAGCAAACAGACGCTTTAGCTAAAAGCGAAGCACAACAAAAAAAGGCTTTAGCCGAAGCCAGTGCTCAATCCGGATCAAACAAGATGGCTAAGTCAAATCTCAATTCCTATAGTGATATGATAAAGAAAATGGAGGATGATGGATTATTAAACCAGGATAATGGATTTTCTATTAAAAAACTAAATAACACCCTTTATATTAATGGAATTGAGCAAAGCAGTAATATATATAACGAATATATTAAATATTTAAGAGATGAAAAAATAATAATCAAAGGAGATAGAAATCATCTAAAAGTGGATATAAAAGACTAAATCTTCAATATTTAATTAAAACAGACCTCCTGCCAACAATCCGGGAGGCTTTTTTTTGTTATTTTTCCTAACATTTTGTTAATCGAACTCTAATACTTTGATTAACAGTTTCTATGTTTAATATTTGTAGTGCGAACAATTATTAATCAATCGATAAACAAGTTTTTTCTCTCTTATCCTTTATATGTAGGGGCCTTTTCTAAGGTCCCTTTTTTTGTGATTCTTTTGATACATTTTGTAACTTGAGTAAGGAAATAAATTAAATGGAGATCAGGGATAAAAATGAATGGAAATCTATACAAAATGCCCTATCTCAATGGGAAAATACCGGTAAGCTGTCACACGAAAAAGCAGATGAATTACGGCAGGATATAGTTTACACAACTGATCGCCAGCAAATAGCCCAATATTTCTTTATTATAGCTCTTTCCTGTACGCTGCTGGCTTTTGGCGCTATATTCATAGATGATAAGCTGCTTGAAAAAATCAAAGTTTATTTCGACCTGAATAATATTATTATCGCATCGGTAACTACCGCCATATCTATATTCTGGTTTTGGTATGTACATAAAAGGAGAGAAAGGTTTAGCCCATTTACTTACGAAATGTATATGATACTGGGCGGCCTGGCTGCGCTTACATCCCTGGTATATATATGCAAAGAAATCGGCTCAGGAGGCGCTTACACCCTATTCTTGTTCATAGCTACCCTATTATTTTTCATTTTAAGTATCTGGTTCCGCTCCAAAGCCTTATGGCTGGCAGGTATTTTATGCCTTATGGGCTGGTATGGAGCGTTTAGCAATCTATATAGCTCCAATTATTTATTTCTGGGCATGAATTACCCAATGCGATTTACAGCGTTTGGATCATTGATCATTATTCTTTCTTTACTCCAATCTAAAATAAAAATACTGGCAGCTAATCAGCGCATTACATACATAGCTGGACTGGTTGTATTTTTTACGGGCCTGTGGGGCATATCTATATTCGGCAATTTTAACTACTTAGATGAATGGGAAAAGGTAAGGCAAACGCATGTACTAACCTATGCTATTGCTTTTGGGGCTATTGCGGTTTTTGTTTTTTATCTCGGCATCAGGTATCATGACGAAACGACGAGAGACTTTGGAGTTTTATTCCTCTTGGTGAATCTATACACGCGATATTTTGAGTATTTCTGGGATACAATGAATAAAGGCATTTTCTTTCTAATATTGGCAGTTACCTTCTGGTTTTTAGGTCGCTGGCTTGAAAAGAAAAAAAGACAGAATAAACAAATATCCGGAAAATCGTCCTCTACAATGCAGCAAATTAGCTGATAAAACAATAGCTGTTTATTTTTGCAGATATTCAGTTTAGCATGGCGAGGTATTTTTTAGAGATAATGTATGACGGGACTTTATTTCATGGCTCACAATTGCAGGGAGAAATCCCTACGGTGCAGCTGGCAATTGATAAGACACTAAGCATATTATTAAGAAAACAGATTACTTCATTCGGAGCCAGTCGCACAGATGAAGGCGTTCATGCCCTTTGTAATTATTTCCATTTTGATATTGACGAAGAACTCCATCCAGGTTTCATCTATAAAATGAATTCGATACTACCCATAGGTGTTGCATTGAAAAAGGTGTATAAGGCTAATGATGAAAAATTCAGTGCGCGTTTTAATGCAATAAAGAGAACATACAGGTACAGGATCTACCCAAAAAAGAACCCATTTCTTGCAAATAGAGCTTATTACTTCCCCTTTAAAGTTGATCTGAAAATACTAAATGAAACAGCCTCGGTAATAAAAGAATATGACCATTTTGAATCATTTTCAAAAAGAAAAAATAATTCAAAAACATTTAAATGCAATATCAGTGAATCTTATTGGGAACTGCATGGTAAAGAGTTACAGTATATAGTAAGCTCTAATCGTTTTTTGCGGGGCATGGTGAAAGGATTAGTAGGAACGCAATTGCTCGTTGGGAAAGGGAAAATTACTATAGATGAATTTAAAGCTATCATTGAAGCCAAAGATTGCACCAAGGCAGATTTTAGTGTTCCGGGTCATGGATTGTACCTTGAAAACATTGAATACAAGGGCGGAAACCTTACTGAATTAACTAATTTAAAATAAAATGCCTAATGGGTGAATAACCTTGCAATAAAAAATGCTGCAGCCGCCGCAATAGAACCAATCAATGCAACCTTCACTGCTCCACCCCACGGATTTTGACCTGTTACTTTTGCCTTAAAAAAGCCAAAAACAAAAAGACAAACAACGGTTATAATACAGGATAATCTTAAGCCATCGATAGGATGTGCCACAAAAAAGTAAGGTAAAAGTGGTATGATGCCGCCTATTACATAAGATATTCCTATGTTCATAGCACTATTGCGAGCGCGCCTAGGATCGGGCTTTTCGAGACCCAATTCATATTTCATCATAAAATCAACCCATTTCTCTTTATCCTTTGCCATTTCTTCTGCAATCATGTTTTGGGTTTCTTTACTCAATCCCATATTGGCAAATACATCGCGCACCTCTTGCTTCTCTTCTTCCGGAATTTTCTCAACCTCAAGATTTTCCCGTTCAAACTCGGAGTTATAATGATCCACTTCTGTGCGGCCTGCAAGATAACCACCCAATCCCATAGCAATAGAGCCTGCAGCAATTTCGGCAAGACCGGCTGTTATTACAATTGCAGTTGAACCGACAGCTCCACTAAGTCCGGCAGCTAATGCAAAAGGCACTGTAAGTCCATCAGACATACCAATCACAATATCAGTAACAAGATCAGAGC
Source organism: Flavipsychrobacter sp. (assembly GCA_035606335.1). Taxonomy (GTDB): domain Bacteria; phylum Bacteroidota; class Bacteroidia; order Chitinophagales; family Chitinophagaceae; genus DATNFP01. The sequence goes on from DATNFP010000100.1 coordinate 24,592, forward strand.
TTTTAAAATGAGCTTCTGTGTGTTTGGATTTAGACATTAAGGCTATGAAACTATTTGTAAACTATCATTTATAATATTCAGGCACTCGTCTATCTGTTCACGGGTAATTATAAGTGGCGGAGCGAAACGGATCTTATCACCATGTGTTGGTTTAGCTAATAGTCCGTTCTCCATTAGTGCTACGCATAAATGCCACGCCGTATTCTTATCTGCATGATCTATTACAATAGCATTGAGCAATCCTTTTCCTCTTACAATGGAGATGTTGGGATGATTTAAAGACATAATTTGCCTGCGAAGATATTCTCCCTGCGCTGCGGCGTTAGCAGCCATATCCTCATCTTTTAGCACTTCTAACGCAGTAATAGCAACTTTACATGCTAAAGGATTACCACCATAGGTGGAACCATGTTCACCGGGCTTTATAGTCAGCATTATCTCATCATCTGCTAATACGGCCGACACAGGCATTGTTCCACCGGAGAGTGCCTTACCAAGTATGAGAATATCCGGTTTGACATTCTCATAATCGCAAGCAAGTATTTTTCCGGTACGGGCCAATCCTGTCTGTATTTCGTCGGCAATAAAAAGCACATTTGCATCTTTGCACAAGGCAGCAGCTTTACTTAGATAACCATCATCAGGTACGATGACACCCGCTTCACCTTGTATTGGTTCTACTAAAAATCCTGCGACATCGGTATCTTCCAATGCTTTTTTTAATGCAGGAATATCATTGTAGGGTATTATTTCATAACCTGGTGTGAAAGGCCCAAAGCCACTTTTTGCACTTGGGTCTGTACTAAAGGAAATAACGCTAATTGTCCTGCCATGAAAATTATTTTCGCAAACAATAATCTTTGCCTGATTCTTTCTTATTCCTTTTACATCATATCCCCAGCGACGAGCCAGCTTTAAAGCTGTTTCTACCGCCTCTACACCTGTATTCATAGGCAGTACCTTATCATACCCGAAATAATCAGTAATATATTCCGCATATTCTCCCAGCAGATCGCTATGGAATGCCCGTGAAGTAAGTGTAAGGCGTTGTGCCTGCTCTACGAATGACGCTATTATCTTAGGATGGCAATGCCCCTGATTTATGGCTGAATATGCAGAAAGGAAATCAAAGTAACGCTTATTCTGTACGTCCCAAACAAACACGCCTTTGCCACGGGTAAGCACTACAGGAAGCGGATGATAATTGTGCGCTCCATATTGCTCTTCCCGCTCCAGGTAATGTTGCGTATTGGTAAATGCGGTTCTCATTAATCAAATTTAGGCATTTGCTGTGACAGCATTGCTATCGGATGGGTTAACATGATGTTCCGGAAAGATTACATTTTCGTAAGCATTAATCTTATCAAGCTCTAAAATGGTATGATCAGCGTTTTCAGCCTTATGAAACATTGGCAAAAACCTTGCACCATAAACTACCTCATTTACAGTATAAGAAGTGCGTTGCTGTACAACATTGGAAAAATGATCGTCAAAGCTTTTTACATTTATAATTACTTCTGCTTTGCTTTCTATAATATCCTCAGCCGTAAAACCGTAGATCGGACTTTCATCATCTATCGCATGCACAACAGTCCAACTTAATGCCAATGAGTTGATCTTACTTATTTCGAGCTTTAATGGATAAAAGCGTGTTACCTCTTTATCATTTTCCCAAACATGCAATGCAATAGTTGCAATCGCCTCCGAGTCTGTCAGATGATTATTTTTATAGGTTGCTAACCGAAACATTAATGCTTTTCCATGTTTATATGGTGCTACAAGTATATTCTGACTAAAGATTATATAGGCACGCGGCCTGGAAAAACGTCCGTACATCATACCTGTAACTACAGCAAAAATCAATATGCCCAATAAAGATTCTGTTGCGGCAACAAAATTAGCGAGAACGCCCACCGGCGCTACCCGGCCATAGCCAACAGTAGTGAGCGTTTGAGCGCTGAAGAAAAATGCTTCAAGAAACTTATCTGTATATGTTTTTGCAGCTTCAGTACCGGAAAGATTATTGACCCCAACCAGAAAATACAAGCCTGCAAATATAAAATTAACAGTCGAGTAAAACAGAACTACGAAAAGTAAAAACTTAATACGGCTCATTCTAAGTAAAGAATGATAAATGCTTGTTCTTTGCCATACAGGCAAACCAGTTTTACGCAAATTAACAGTGCCGTCTTTATTGGTAAGACGGCCACCTTCTACCGCGCTATTGGGACCAAAGCCAGAATTTTCTATGTTAACAGGCCTGGGCTTACGATGAAAATGCTTAGCCATGTTTTCCGGATGATTTAAGCTCTATCAATAGAGAAGCCAACACGACTACAATTGAGAAAGCACATCCCAAAATTAAAGTAAATAAATTACTAAAGTATCGGGCTGAGATATAATGTATAATTAAAAATAAAAAGAAAAAGATAATGAGCTTTATAACCCAATTGGCATAAGGGATCAATTGCGATACATTGACTTTTAGCACGCGTGCGGTATGATAGAGATAAAAACCTGCCTGCAGATATGTAGTGATAACAAAACTCAGGGCTACCCCCTGCAAACCCATTAATTTATAAAGCGGATACATCAATATACACGCCAGAAGCAGATCTATTATAGCACCTGTATTGATAATAGAGCCTTTGTGCCTGTTTTGTAACACAGTAGTGAAACTGTACGCCCGTACCGGAATTGCAAATGAGGAAATTAAAAAGATCGGTACAGAAGGTAAATATTTATCAGAAAGCAAAACTGCAAATAGCTCATATCTATAAAAAACAAAAAAGAAGAATAAAGGGAAGATAATAGCTGATAAGATCTTTGCAGAATGATTTAGCAGTTGAAGTGTATGTACGGTTTCGTCTTCCTTATTGCCCGATGCCAACTGTATCAAAACAGCACTGCCTACTGCACTCAATATCAACGGCAGAAAGGGTATATTCATCGAGCCATTAAAGTAGATAGCTGAAAGCTGGGTACTTAACAGAATGGAAATAGTAAACTTATCTATCCAGCTAAAAAGGATCTGTACAATATCATAAAGCCCTAAATGCAACCATAATGAGCGAGCATTATTAGGCAAGACCGTTTCTATATTATTCATCTTAAAAATCCGAATACCACCAACTAATTTAATGCTATAGATAATCAGCTTTAGTACGCTAATAATCAGTAAATAAATGAACAATTGCTGTATAGTTATCAAACCCTTTGCCATTAGCACGTGGCAAGCAAAAAAGGCCAATGAATAAAGTATGCTGGTGGTAATAAGCAACCTAAATTTTTTAAAGACGATCAATGCCGATTCAACAATGAATGTTAAAGCGAAGATCAATAAATAGAAAAATGGGATCGGGAAAGACACATGCAATGACCGAAACTGTAACAAAGCAAATATTGAACTTAGAACAAATAGCCATAGTGCGTAAAGAAAATAATGTTTAGATTTCAATTGCCCTATAAACTTCGTTAATGTACCAGGCGGATAAGTAATAGTGAACACATGTATCCCAAAACAGGCAATCGGGTATATAACATTTAGCTGTATCCAAAAGTTTTGGTAAGCACCATACAATGATGTTCCAAGCTTTTTTGAAAAAAGAATAATAATCAGGGTATTTACCAGCGAGGGGAAAAACCTGATAAGGAAAATGAATAGTGAATTACTATAGAATGAATTATTTTTTGCTTCCGGCAAAAGCCTCACATTCTGTTTTGTTTAAGTATTTTATGACCCCCGCAGGATTACCTGCCAAAACGCAGTATCCATCAGGGAAGCTTTTTGTAACAATTGCTCCCGCCCCCACTATTGTAAAGTCTCCCAAAATAACTCCAGGCAGCACTATCGCTCCCATTCCTAGCCAGCAGAACTTGCCGATATCGATTGGTGAAGTCTGTACGTGCGCATCATTATTTATCGGATCATGATTAGCTGATACCAAGCCTACATTTGGGCCTATATTAGTGTAATCACCTATTTTTACTCCATTAGTTGCATTGATATAGACTCCCGGTGAATCACCCGGAAAAACATTTTTTCCTTTTATGATCCGTTCGGGATTATGTATGGTGCTTGTATGATGAATAGCCCATTTTACCGCTGAGTTCTGACGCATAATTTTCCTGAAAAAGAAATCAGTTAAATAAAATCCAACGCTCATTTTTCTGCTCATGCGGAAGTTTTCGGATTATGAAAGGTTCCAACTATACCTTGGCTGATTCCTGATCTTTGTTTTTTCTAAAACCCTGCCCTATTGCCCCAAGCACTAAGCCCCACACTAAAACGCTTCCTACTAAAGCTATATTATTGCCTGTCGTGAAACTCTTAGGACGGAAATGGAATTCAATAGTATGTTTTCCTGCCGGTATTTTTATCGCTCTCAACAAATAATCAGCTCTTATGATGTTTGTTTCCTTACCATCTACATATGCCTCCCAGCCATAAGGATACCAGATATCGGAAAATACGGCAAGGCCGTCTTTACTATTGCTTGAAGTAAATGAAATATCATCCAGGCCATATTTTGCAAGCTTTACATAAGCACTGCTGTCCTTACCAAATGTATAGCCACTTAACTCATTGCTATTACTGTTCCTGATTATTACAGTCTTTTTAGGCTCGAAAGCATTAGGCATTTTTGTAGTATCACCGAGGCTATTAGCATTTAACGATAACAATTCATCGTTTGCTGTATTTACTATTTTAGCCTCATCTACAAACCATGCGTTGCCACAAGCCTGCGGATTGGGCATTGCTGCGGGTTGACCATTAGGACCGCCATTGAAAATGATATACTTCGTGTTAAGCATATTTAATACCTGGGCATTGAATTTGCCCTTTGCCACTTTGCCTCCCAGTTGCACATCAATAAGGTCCTGGTACATTTCCAGCTTAGCTGCGCTATAACCACCTACACATTTATGAAAATATGCCTGCATAGCATCATTGTAAACATCCTTTGTCAGATCAAGCACACGGTAGTAAGGATCGGGATCTTTATTGATTTGCTGATCCACAGGTCGTGGTTCAAATGCACTTTCGTAGTCGCTGTCATCCCTAAACTTACTGTCATTTAAATACCTCTGATCCACATTTACCAGGTCAATAATTATTAATAATCCCAAACCACCTATTAGTACCGGTGTTTTTATACGTTTTTTAGAATATGCCCATATTAGGCCAGCAGCGAGTACAATATATATGGCACTTGTCAATCCACTTTTAGATGCCATTGTAGCCCTGTCTTCATGTATTGCTTTTACAATTCCTTCAGCAGCTTGCTGGTTGCCCCCTAACATACTTGTAAATTGCTGTGTGATCTGTGCATCATTTCCTGGATTCCGGAAATCGAAAAATATACTACCTCCTACTCCAAGCAAAAGGCAAAGGCCACCTGTAATAATAGTTGCCATCTTTACCTTTTTCCATAATTCTGCACCTTCCAGCTTTCCAGTGATAACATCGTTAATAGCCCAAATACCCAATACTGGAAACAAGAACTGTGGTATGATCAATATCATAGTAGGATCACGGAAGTTGTTAAAATAAGGCAAATGATCGAACAGGAAATAATTGAATGCTGCAAAATGCCTGCCCCATGACATAACAATGGCCAATAAACATACAGCAGCTATCCACCATTTATGAGGGCTACGGATAATAATAAGACCAAGCACAAACAGAAAACATATTATGGCACCAAAATAGGTAGGTCCTGATAAGAAAGGCTGATCTCCCCAATACATTGGCAGTTGTTCGCATATTTGACTTGCCTGATCATCATTAACTCCGATCTTAGTTATAGCCTCATAAGTATTGGAGCTGCTACCGAGGCTTTCATCTGAAGAACCGCCATACAAATTGGGTATCAACATGCAAAAAGTCTCGCTGATTCCATTGCTCCACCCAAACGCATAATCTTTATCCAGTCCGCCTCCCTTCTTTGCTTTATCGTGCGATAGGGTTTGCTCACTTTGACCTCCACGCATTGTTTGCTTTGCATATTCTTTTTGCGTAAGAAAAGATGCCATATCCGGCATAGCAGCAATAGTCCCTGTTATAATAATGATTGCCGAAGCAATAGCCCACCTACCAACTTTCCCCTCTTTTATTGCAATGTATAATGCGCCTAAAGCTGCAAATCCAATAATTATTGCTGCATAATAGACAATTTGAAAGTGATTGTTCTCGAACATTAGTGCAAATGAAAGAGCCCACAAGCCTAAGCCGAGCCACCATTTGCCTCTGTATAACGTTAATACACCCGCTATTACTGCCGGTAAGAAAGCCAAAGACCACATTTTAGTATCGTGACCTGCCACAATTATTATGGCATTATAGGTAGAAAATGCATATGCGATCGAACCTACTGCAGCCAACCATTTATCTATATCCAGCGTCATCATGAGAATATAGAAGCATAGCATGGCAAGAAAAAAGAAATATGCAGGTTTACCTAATAGCTCAATAATATTTTGAATAAAGAAAATGTAATTATTACTTACCGGTACATAAAAAGTGTAAGTGGGCATACCACCAAACATGCTGTTAGTCCATAATACATTCTCTCCGGTATTCTTATGCCATTCCATCCCCTCATGAGCCATTGCCCTCCATTGTATCCCATCGCTCTGATTAAGGACTTTGCCTTGCAACTGAGGATAACAGTATAAAAGTGACAAAACGGCAAATCCTACTATGATGAGTAAATGCGGACGAAATTTCTTAAAATCAAATGATTGCATAAGGTGCTATTTAGCGAAACAAAAATAACAGTTCTATTTGCTTATGAAAATGATGTTTAAAAAAAATGTAAAATAGCTATATTCCTTCGTCGCGATGACCTAAATCTCTGCTAAAATGTTAAATAAAGGACTTTTATCAAGTCTTATTAATATTTGACCTTAACAGCTTACTTTTGCGCCTGCCAATCGATCAGGAATACAATGCTTTCTAAAGAATTAATGCTTAAGGCCTACAGGCTAATGATGACAGCCAAAGCCATGGCTGAAATATATGATGCAAACAGGCCTATCTGTAAATACGTTCACAGCACTTCCAGGGGGCATGAAGCAATACAGCTTGCTACAGGTTTTCTCTTGCAACCATGTGATTATGTAAGCCCTTACTACCGCGACGAAAGCCTGATGTTGGGTATGGGATTCAGGCCTTATGAGCTGATGCTGCAACTATTGGCAAAGGGCGATGATCCCTTTACCGGGGGCCGGGCTTATTATAATCATCCTAACAGCCGCAGGGAGAATTTTCCTAAAATAATACATCAAAGCAGTGCTACCGGAATGCAGGTGATACCGACAACCGGTGTAGCCCAGGGAATCCAATATATTGAAGAACAAGGCCTGATCAATTATCCCACTCCACCTGTCACAGTGTGTTCGTTAGGCGATGGCAGTGTAACAGAAGGTGAAGTAAGTGAAGCATTACAATTTGCAGCATTACATAAACTACCCATTATTTATCTGATACAAGATAATGATTGGGGTATATCTGTAACCGGTGAAGAAGCCCGCACAATGGATGCATACGAATATGCTGCAGGTTTTAAAGGTATAGAACGGGTGAGAGTAAATGGCAGTGATTTTGTAGATGCGTACAAAACAATGGAATATACAGTGGATTGGGTGCGTAAATGGCGTAAACCAATACTGGTACATGCTAAAGTGCCCCTATTAGGGCACCATACATCCGGCGTGCGCAAAGAGTGGTACCGTACCCCAGAAGACCTTGCCAAACATGCGATGGACGACCCCGGTCCAAAGCTTAAGAAATCATTAATAAGCAAAGGAGTACCGGAAGCAGAACTGGATAAAATAGAAGAAGAAGAAAAAGAATTTGCACAACGTGAATTTGAAGCTGCAATTGCAGCTTCAGAACCTGATCCGGCAACCGTGGCAGACTATGTCTTTGCTCCTACAAAGGCAACTGAAGAGAAAGGAACACGTATACCTGCAGGTCGCGATAAAGTAGTGATGGTAGATGCCGCATTGCATGCAGTTGAAGAAATATTACAGGATAATCCTGAAGCCTTGTTTTTTGGACAGGACGTAGGAAAACGCCTGGGAGGCGTATTTCGTGAAGCAGCAACATTAGCAGATAAATTTGGCGACAATCGCGTATTTAATACAGCGATACAGGAAGCCTATATTATAGGCTCCACAGTAGGTCTAAGTGCTGTAGGACTAAAACCAATAGTAGAAGTACAATTTGCTGACTATATATATCCAGGACTAAATCAGCTTGTAACAGAAATAAGCAAATCCTGTTATTTGAGCTGTGGTAAATTTCCGATATCCTCCATTATAAGAGTTCCTATAGGCGCCTATGGCGGTGGTGGTCCCTATCATAGTGGAAGTGTGGAAAGTACACTGGCAACTATAAAAGGAATTAAGATAGCCTATCCCAGTAATGCAGCCGATATGAAAGGACTTATGAAAGCAGCCTTTCTTGACCCTAATCCTGTGGTGATGCTAGAGCACAAGGGACTTTACTGGAGCAAGGTGCCCGGAACCGACGATGCAAAAACCATTGAACCGGATCGGGATTATGTACTTCCGCTCGGTAAAGGATTTGTTACATTGCGTGCCGATGAACAGGCTGTTGAAAATGGTGAATCCATTTGCATCATCACCTACGGCATGGGTGTGTATTGGGCAAAGAATGCTGCTAAGCAATTCCCGGGCAATGTTGAGATAATAGATATACGCACGATATACCCGCTTGACGAAGAACTTATATATAGCACAGTAAGAAAGCATGGTAAATGTATTGTGCTGACTGAAGAACAATTACGCAACTCATTTTGTGAAGCATTAGCAGGCCGTATAGCTCAAAAGTGTTTCCGATATCTTGACGCACCGGTACAAACAATTGGCGCCCTTGATCTGCCTGCCGTTCCTATGAATATGGGATTGGAGGCTGCAATGTTACCCAATGCAGATAAAGTGGCTGAGAAGATTAGTGCTTTGTTATCTTATTAAACGAATATTCTTTTTTAGAGGAGTTTCTCAATAATCTACCATAATTGTTGAGAAATTTCTTTTTATAAGATCATTCCATAATTTGGTGGATAGAAATTAAAATGAGCAGATGGACAGTAACCAAAAATACTTTTTGAAAACAGAAAGACTTGGGTTCGGAATATGGCGGGAAAACGATATTGGATTAGCAACATCCTTATGGGGAGATAAAGAAGTGACAAAATATATAGCAAATAGCATTTCCCAACAGGATATAAAAGATCGTTTACGAAAAGAAATAGATACGTTTCAGAAATATGGAATGCAGTATTTTCCAGTTTTTTCCTTAGAGACAAATGATCATATTGGATGCTGCGGATTATGGCCTTATAAAATAGAAGAAGAACTTTATGAGCTGGGCTATCATTTAAAACCTGCCTATTGGGGACGAGGGTATGCTACCGAAGCAGCAAAAACAATGATAGTATATGCCTTCGATGTTTTGAAAATAAACAAACTATTTGCAAGGCATCACCCTGATAATAACGCCTCAAAAAATGTGTTATTAAAATCAGGGTTTCAGTATAAACAGGATGATTTTTTTGCTCCTACAGGCTTATATCATTTATCATATCAGCTTGATAAAAATAATTGGATAAAAGGTAAATAGGCATAGCAGTACTACCATACTCATCACAACATATATTTCTCACGTACCTGGGTATAACCAATCATGAGCTATAAACAGCTGATAAACTTTTTGCTAGTTTAAGAGAAAAATAAAACGTAGACCCTTCACCTTTATTACTCTTTACCCATATTTTTCCGCCGTTTTCTAAAACATACTCTTTACAAAGCAACAAACCGATACTGGTTCCTTTTTCATTAGCTGTACCTAAAGTACTATGGTGGTTGGTTTTGAAGACATTCCTTTGCGTTTCTTCATCCATGCCTACCCCATTATCTTTTACAACAAAAGTTACCATGCCGGATTTTTCATCTATATAATTTGAAACTTCAATTTGGCCACCTGTCCTGGTAAACTTTACAGCATTTGAAAGCAGGTTTCTAATGATAATGTCAAAATGAGAGGTATCTGCATATACAGCAGCCTCAGGCGAAGTATGGTCTATCAGTGTAATTCCCTTTCGCTCCGCATGATTCCTGACAAGCTGAAAATTCTTTCTAACAGCATCTTTTGTTTTAAATTCAATTTGATTTATGCGAACGCCTTTCATCTGAGCTTGTCCCCATTGCAATAATTTATCTAATGTCTCTAACGAAGCACTACTTTGATCTTTTAGACTTTGAACAAATTCACTTTTTTCAGCGTCAGTAAATTCAGCATCATCCCAAATTGAAAGCATAGCAACTGTACTGTTGATCGGAGATTTAAGATCATGGCCAATTATTGAAAATAT
>DATNFP010000101.1:0-15807 GCA_035606335.1 Flavipsychrobacter sp.
TGATAATGAGTATACCGCCGGGATGATTACTGAAACAGAAGCATATGCCGGCGCATCGGATAAAGCCTCGCATGCTTTTGCAAACAGGCGTACAAAACGTACGGAGGTGATGTATGGTCACGGCGGAGTTGCTTATGTGTATTTATGCTATGGAATTCATCATCTTTTTAACGTGGTCACTAATGTACAGGATGTGCCGCATGCTATTTTGATCCGCTCTGTAGAACCGTTGGACGGTGTAGAATATATGATAGAACGGAGAGGAAAGGATAAACTGCAGCCATCTCTCACATCTGGACCGGGGGCTATGAGTATGGCCATGGGAATTGAAACTTATCATACAGGACTTTCATTGCAGGGGCCTGATATATATATTGAAGACAGAGGCATTAAAGTACCTGCAAAGAATATAGTATCGGGCACAAGGGTAGGAGTGGCCTATGCACAGGAAGATGCCCTATTACCTTATCGCTTTTCCATTAAGGGAAATATTTACGTTAGTAAAGCTAAAGGGCTATAAAAAGAAACGTCCCGCGTATGCAGGACGTTCTTAAAAGAATATATGATCTTAGAATTTAGGACAAGCAAAGTTGTAGGTTGGTGATTTTTCGTGGTGATTGATACATCCGTTATAGATAAGAGATACTTCAAATGCACCTTGACCATTTGTAGCTGGAGTAAAGCTTGATACGTTTACATCGTAGCTAACACCGATCTGCATTTTAGCATATTGGAAACCAACATAAGGAGAAATAGCATCCTGATAACGATACCAGCCACCTAAGTAAAGAATAGTGTTCTTTTGGAATTCTGGATCATGACCTGGATTTAATACGAATCCAACAGCAGCACCTGCCAATACTTCTGTTGCAGAAGCCTGAGTTTGGTACAAACCGCTTGCATACAGTACGATGTCTTCATTCAGTTCAAATGAACCACCTACGAATGCTGTCTGGCGGGAATGTATTGCATGATTACCACCTAAGAAAGTTTCAACAGGTTCAGTAAGATGGTAGTAAGAAAAGCCTGCATAAGCAGTAGCATGTTCAGAAACATGTCCTGAATACATTACACCTGCGTTGAAGTCCGGATAAGATATATCAGCATTGCTGAAAGTTTCGTTTGTAGGCAGGGTAGCTAATCCAGTGGCAGCTACGAACTGGTCTCCAAATTTCAGCTTGTTGAAATCAAGAGATTTTTGAACCAGGAAACCTTGTGCACCAAGAGATATAGTATGCTGTTTGTCCTGGCCAAAAGCTTTATGATAAGCTAATGATAAGCCTACTGTAGTATTTGTTAAACCGCCAAGGCCTGAAACGTCATAAAGCCCTAAAACACCTATACCCAAAGCGTCTCCTTCAGGTAATTTTCCCTTCAGAGTTGACATATCGTAAGAGACTGTACCTGTTACATATGGATTGCCCGATACATTTGCCCATTGGGTACGATAGTTAGCTGCGAAACGCAAATCACACTGTGTCAGACCTGTAAGTGCAGGATTCAAAGTAAGTGGTGATGTGAAATATTGAGTAAAGTGTACGTCTTGAGCCATTAATGAACCTGCCATCATCATTGCTGCACTAACTCCTAGTAATATTTTCTTCATCTGGGAAAATGTTTATAAATGTTTAAATATTTGTGAAAGCCAAGTTAAGGTAAATAATCTTCTTATGCAAGACATTATGAAATAATATTTTGGTTGGGTCAGGATTGTAATTTATTGCCATAAGCAAGATCGCCGGCATCGCCAAGTCCCGGCACAATGTATCCTCTGGCAGTTAGTTCATCATCTATGGCGCCTGCCCATATATGTGCTTCGGGAAATTTGCGAAGTACAAAGTCTATACCTACAGTACAGGCAATTGCCGTTACAATATGTATTTGAGTCGGCATTTCATATTCTGTCAGGGCCTGCAAAGCAAGACAAAGTGACGCGCCAGTAGCAAGCATGGGGTCGGCTATTATCAATGCTTTGTTATTTAAACCGGGACTAGTAAAATATTGTTGCTCGATCTCAAAAGATCCATCTCTGTGATGCTTTCTGTAAGCAGCAACAAACGCATTATCAGCCTTGTCAAAGTAATTTAGTAAGCCTTGGTGCAGAGGCAGCCCGGCACGCAATATAGTAGCCAGTATTGGCTGAGATTCAAGTTCCAAACAAGTTACCTCTCCCATTGGGGTTTGGATCTCAATTTCGCGGTATGGAAGCACCTTGCTTATCTCATAGGCTGCAATTTCACCTATACGTTCCATATTTCTGCGAAACCGCATCCTGTCTCCCTGCATTGTCATGTCCCGGATCTCCCTGACCCAACAACAAAGCAACGTATTTGTATTACTTAAGTTCGTGACCATGTATGCGCTGTAAATATATAATTCTAAAAAGACAACCATCTTAATTTTTCAGGTATTTTTTTGTTCACAAATTCTTATATAATTATTTTTTACTTTATATAATAGGCAGTTAAAGTCGAGTTAAACTCTATTTCTCCTATTTTAATAACCTATCAAGCATCTATTTTTGTACCTTCGCACACCTTATAGTATTCTATTGGAAAATATGGATATAATACAATCTGTTGACCGCAACAAACTGCCACAACACATAGCCATCATTATGGATGGAAATGGGCGTTGGGCAAAGGAACGCGGTGAAGATCGGGTATATGGTCATCATGAGGGCGTACTTAGTGTGCGTGAAATTGTTAATGCTTGTGGTGATCTGGGTATACAATACCTTACTTTATATGCTTTTTCCGCAGAAAACTGGAATCGTCCTAAAGAAGAAGTTGATGCATTAATGGAACTTCTTGTAAATACAATCCGCAAAGAAGTTGATGAATTAAAGAATAATAATGTTCGACTTCATGTAATTGGTGATTTTGAGAGCCTTCCTGAGATATGCCGTAAAGAATTGAATGAGGCAAAAGAAATTACAGGCGCAAATACAGGATTAAATCTCATTCTTGCTCTAAGTTATAGCTCACGTTGGGAAATCGTTGAAGCTGCTAAAAAAATTGCGTCAGATGCCGTAAAGGGAGCTATAAAACCGGAAAATGTTAATGAGGATTTATTTCATAATTATTTAAACACAGCGTCTTTTCCTGATCCGGAGCTGATGATACGTACAAGTGGGGAATATAGGATCAGTAATTTTTTGTTGTACCAATTGGCTTATGCTGAATTGTATTTTACAAATGTGCATTGGCCGGAATTCCGTAAACAACATTTATATGAAGCATTGCTGAATTATCAGCAACGCGAACGCCGTTTTGGTAAAACAAGTGAACAAATTCAAACGAATACCCCACAGCATGTATAAAGTTACTCTTCGTAATAGTCTGTTTTTTATTTGCATTCTATGTGCTACAAATATGTATGCACAAATATCTCCCGGCAATGGTGGTGGGGGAATGAATAAAATATTGCAGCAGCAGACTGAAGCTGCACCACCGCAACCGCCAAAATCTATAGACTACGAAATAGGGGGTATTACCGTTACAGGGGCCAAATACCTGGACGAAGATCTTTTACTTGCAGTAACAGGTTTAAGTGTCGGCCAGAAAGTAAATTTGCCTAATGATGAGAACATTGCTAAAGCTATACGCAATCTTTGGAAACAGGAGCTTTTCTCTAACGTAAATGTTACCATTACTAAATTTATAGGTGACAAGGTCTTTCTTAATATATTAGTTGAAGAGCGCCCGAGATTAAATCGCTACAACTTTAAAGGAATAAAGAGTGGTGAAGCCAAAGAGCTAAAAGAAAAGATGAGCCTTATTAAAGGACGAGTTGTGACAGAGGCTACCAAAAAAGAAGCTGTTGTACGCATTCAAAAATACTTTCTTGATAAAGGATTTGGCAGGGTAAAGGTTTCTGTACAGGAAAGGCCAGATACACTCGCTGTGAATTCAGTGATTCTTACATTTGATATAGTTAAAGGAAGTAAAACGCATATCAATCAGATTAATATTGTTGGAAATGATAATGTAACTGCAGGCAGGTTGAAGCATACTTTAAAATCCACAAAGGAAATGACCCGCCTGTCATTATTCCCTGCTGATGAAAAAAACGTTTATGCAAAAAATAACCGTTCATTCGGGAATTATATAGATCAATGGGGATTTTTATCGGTATCAAAAACGTTAGAAGCACTGGATCCTTATTTCCGTTTTAAAATATTTTCTTCATCAAAATATAACCCTGAAAAATTTGGAGATGATAAGCAATCATTAGTTGATTATTATAATACTATTGGGTTCAGAGATGCTTCAGTTGCAGCAGATACAATATATCCCGTTGAGAATGGTAATATCAATATTGATATGAAGATTAGGGAGGGGCATAAATATTATTTCGGAGATATTAAATGGAGAGGTAATACCAAATATTCAGATTCAGTACTTACAAGAGTTTTGGGGATAAAGAGAGGAGATGTATTCAATCAACATTTGTTAGATACCCGTTTAGGACGTGAGTTAAGTCCTGAAGGAGGACAGGATGTAAGTAGCTTGTATATGGATGATGGCTATTTATTCTTTAATGTTGATCCTGTTGAAACCTCGATAGCAGGAGGTGATACTATTAATTATGAAATGCGTATTACCGAGGGTGCGCAGGCAACCATCCGGGATATTAATATTACAGGCAACGACAGAACAAACGAACATGTAATACGTCGGGAACTTCGTACATATCCAGGTAATAAATTCAGCCGCGCGGACCTGATCCGTTCACAACGTGAAATAGCCAACCTCGGATTTTTCGATCAGGAAAAAATAGGTATTCAGCCTAAACCTCACCCTGAAGATGGTACTGTAGATATTGATTATTCGGTTGTTGAAAAATCAAGCGACCAATTGCAGCTATCTGCCGGTTTTGGTGGTGGTGTGAACTTTTATGGTAATATAGGTGTTGTATTTAGCAACTTTTCGATACGTAATATTTTCAAACCTAAATTCTGGGATCCTCTACCGGTAGGTGATGGTCAGAAATTTTCTGTTAATTACCAATCAAATGGTGCGTACTACAACTCGTTTAATACCGCGTTCACGGAACCATGGTTGGGGGGGCATAAGCCTAATGCGTTAACTACAAACTTTGCGTACAGTAAGTATTCAGCTGCTCCGCTAGGAACAAATCCTAATGCTTCTTATCTGCGTTTAATAGGTGGTGGGGTATCTATCAGTAAGCGTTTAAAATGGCCCGACGACTTTTTTGTAATCACTTACGGATTATTTTACAACAATTACAAGCTGAAAGACTATGCTTTGATCCCTGAGTTTTCAGATGGTTACAGTAATGATTTTTATTTCAAATTTGTAATTGCACGTAGCTCTATAGATCAGCCTCTGTATCCAAGGCAAGGGTCTAATATAAGCCTGACTTTCCAGCTTACCCCGCCATATAGCGCTTTTAGTCAGCAGGATTATAGTGTGGAAACAGCTGATCAGAAGTATAAATGGATAGAATATCACAAATACAGGTTTACAGCTGATTGGTATAAGAGCCTTGTCGGTAACTTAGTACTTCGCCTTTCTACCAAATACGGTTTTATGGGTTACTATGACCCCGGCATAGGATTTTCTCCATTCCAGCGTTTCCAATTGGGTGGGGATGGTCTTTCAGGCTATACATACTTTATTGGTCGCGATATCATTTCTCAGCGAGGCTATGAGGTCTATGCAACAGATGCAACAATATTTAATAAGTATAGTGTAGAATTGCGTTATCCATTCTCTTTAAGTCCTACGGCAACTATTTATGGCCTGGCATTTGTTGATGCTGCAAACGCATGGAATGATTTCAAAAGTTATAATCCATTTCAGCTAAATAGAGATGTCGGATTAGGTGTTAGGATATACTTGCCTATGTTCGGGCTATTAGGACTTGATTATGGTATAGGACTTGATCGTATTAACAAAGCAGGAGGTGTTACCGGTTTATCTAATATTGGTAAATTTACGTTCATGTTAGGTTTTGAACCTGATTGATCTTAACGTTAAATAATATTATAAAAAACTAATAATTATGAAGAGGGTTATTTTTTGCATGGTACTGCTGTTCGCGGTTGGAACGCATGCATTTGGTCAACATTATTGTGTAATTGACTCGAAATATATATTGGAGAAGATCCCTGATTATAAAGACGCACAAACTAAGCTTGATGGCTATTCTAAGGCCTGGCAAACAGAGATAGATAATAAAATGGCTGAAGTGGATAAGATGTATAAGGCTTATCAGGCAGAGCGCCCGATGCTGTCGGATGATATGCGCAGAAAACGCGAAGATGAAATAACAGAAAAAGAAAAGGAGGCCAAAGACCTTCAAAAACAACGTTTTGGATATGAAGGCGATTTGTTTAAAAAACGTGAAGAATTGGTAAAGCCCATACAGGATAAAGTATATAATGCCGTTCAGAAAATGGCTACACAACGTGCGTATGATGTTGTTTTAGATAAGGCGGGTGGAGTTACCTTATTCTATGCTGACCCTAAACTGGATCATAGTGATGATGTGCTAAAAATACTTGGAATAAACAAATAATGGCATTTACTTTGCACAACCTTTAAAAATATAAATAGATAAAAAAATAATGAAAAAGTTTCTAATGTTCATTGCCTGTGGCTTAATAATCAGCAATATCGCTTTTGCACAGGCAGCTACCAAATTTGGATACATTAACTCTAATGATCTTCTTAATGCGATGCCTGAAAAGCAGAAAGCAGATACAGCCCTAAATAAGTACGCCAAAAGTTTTCAGGACGAATTGGAACAGATGCAGAAAGAAGGACAGAAAAAGCTAGATGATTTTCAGGCTAGCCAACAGACAATGACTGATGCCATAAAAGAAGTTAAAACAAAAGAATTAGAAGATCTCCAGGCCCGTATCCAGTCTGTTCAGCAGAGCGCACAGGAAAAAATACAGGAAAAAAGAACTGAATTATACACACCAATTCTTAGCAAAGCACAAAATGCTATTAAAGAAGTAGCCGCAGAAAAAGGTTACGATTATATTTTTGATACCTCTGTAGGTGCATTGGTATATCAAAGACAAAGTGATGATATAATGCCACTTGTGAAAGCCAAATTGGGAATAAAATAAGTTTACAAAATATATAGAAGAAAACGCTCCTTTTAGGAGCGTTTCTTTTTTACAGTTACTCTTGTGTTTTTTTCGCGAATAGTTGTTCCCCAGCCTTTATTGCAACGTGCAGATCGTTTTCTTTAGGCGGAATGGGACAGGAATAGCCTGATGCAAAAGCACAATAAGGATTATAACACTTATTAAAATCCAGCACTACTTTGCTCCCTTCAATATCGCTGGTTGATAAATCAATGTAGCGGCCTCCTCCGTATGTTTCTGTATAGTTTGTCATATCGGTAAAAGGAACAAAAAGGTAATCCTTAAATTTTGGGTCCCTTTTTATCAGGTCGATACTTTGATAGATATGAAGAGTCAATATAGTATCATTTATCTTGAATGTTGCAATGCCATATTGTTTGAAAACTTTGTTTTTGCCACTATGTGTAGGTATGATAAAGGTATCCGTGCCCGGGGTTACTTTAAAATCAGCAGTTACGCAATATTTCTCGTTAGGTGCATAGAATCGCAGATACGCAGTGTCTGATGCCTTAAGGGGGCTGCTTTCATCACTTAGAAAACCTACTTTATACTGTTGGCGATATTGCAATATACTATCATTGTATGATTGTCCACGAGAGCAACTACTTAATACAAATAAGGGTAGTAATAAAATTGAAAATTTCATAAGCTGCTAATTAAAACAAAGCCCGTTTTTAAAACGGGCTATTAAAAGTATTAATCATTTTTCTTTTCAGGTCGCATTTGCGGAAAGAGTAAAACATCCTGTATAGAAACCTGCTCTGTAAGCAGCATGGCCAGGCGTTCGATACCAATGCCGATGCCTGCTGTAGGAGGCATACCATATTCTAGAGCTCTCAGAAAATCGTAATCAATATACATCGCTTCCTGGTCGCCACGTTCCATCAATTTTACCTGCTCCTCAAAACGTTCTCTTTGTTCCAGCGGGTCGTTAAGCTCACTGTATGCGTTGGCTATTTCTTTACCATTTATTATTAATTCAAACCTTTCCACTAATCCGGGCTTGCTACGGTGTTTTTTCGTCAATGGGCTCATTTCAACAGGATAATCAATAATAAAGGTTGGTTGTAAATAATGAGACTCACATTTTCCCCCGAATATTTCATCTATTAGTTTGCCTTTTCCCATCGACTCATCAACTTCTATTCTTAATTGTTTACATACATTTCTCAATTCTGCTTCATCCATATTGCTGATGTCAATGCCTGTATGTTCCTTAATGGCATCATATATGCTTACTCGTTTGTAAGGAGCTTTAAAATCAATTTCCACACCACCAACTGTTGTTTTTGTTGAGCTGTTCGTGGCAATAGCTGTTTGCTCCAGCATTAGCTCGGTTATTTCCATCATCCACAGGTAATCCTTATAAGCGACATAAAATTCCAGTATCGTAAATTCGGGATTGTGCGTGCGGTCCATACCCTCATTGCGGAAGTTGCGGCTAAATTCATATACCCAATCAAAACCACCCACTATCAAACGCTTTAAATAAAGCTCATTAGCTATACGAAGATACAAAGGAATATCCAGCGCATTGTGATGTGTAACAAAAGGCCGTGCAATTGCCCCGCCGGGTATATTCTGCAATACGGGGGTATCTACTTCCAATGCGCCTCGTTCATTTAGAAATGAGCGAATGGCGTTCTTCATTTTGGTGATTTTGGTAAATGTGTCACGAACAGTAGGATTTACAATAAGATCTGCATATCTCTGGCGATATTTGAATTCCGCGTCTGTTACAGCATCAAACACTTCACCATCTTTTTCCTTTACGATGGGCAGTGGGTGCAGCGCTTTAGTAAGCAGCGTGAATTGTTCTACATGTATAGATGTTTCACCTGTCTTGGTAATAAAAACATACCCTTTTATGCCAATTATGTCACCTATATCTAGCAGTTTTTTCCAAACTGTATTGTATAATGTTTTGTCTTCACCGGTGCAAATGTCATCTCTGCGGATGTATATCTGTATACGTCCGGTGCTATCCTGCAGCACTGCAAAATTTGCTTTGCCCATATCTCTCACACTCATTATACGGCCGGCTAAAGACACAGATTTAAATTGCTCTTGTTTATCTTCTGTAAACTGCTCCTTTATGTCGTGGGCAGTATGTGTTACTTCAAACAAAGGGGCAGGGTATGGATCGATACCAAGCTCGTACAATTCCTTTAGCTTTTCGCGGCGTACTACTTCTTGTTCGCTGAGTGTTGCGTGCATTTGTAAAATAAGTATTTAATAAAATATGTAATTCCCGTAGGAACGTGCAAAATTAGTTGATTAGTTGATAGATTGATAGGTTATCCTTAATTGAGTTGGATTACATTGTTTTTAGTCTGTACAGGGAGCCATTATCTCCTGCTACAAGCAGGTCTCCATTAGAAAGAATAACTATACTTCGTAAGGAATTACTGGTAAAATGGTCGTATTGTTCCCAATGACCGCCGCCGTCTTCGGTATGTATCACGATGCCGCTTTCTCCTACAGCCCACCCGGTCGCTGCATCTTTAAAAATAATATCTAATAAACGATATCGGGGTATGGTTATATCGTTGCCATTACGTTTTCTTTGCCACGATTGTCCTGCATCCGGAGAATGATAAATGCTGCCGTTATAGCCACATACCCATATTTCATTATTGTTAGGAATATAGATACCAGTAAAATCGTCGTTTTTTATATTTAATGGATTCCATGTCTGCCCGGCGTCTGTGGTTTTTAGCACCGTACCATATGCTGCAATATATCCCGTCTGGTTATCAACCATCTTTATTTTATTGAGCTGATATCCTAAAGAGTCTTGTGTGGAGGTATTTCCTTTATCATCAACGTGAGCCATAAAGCCTTCGTCAAAAGAAACTCCTCCTATTATAATGCCATGCGTTGCGTCTGTGAATGCGATATCGAGATATGGATAATATTGTAGTTGGCGAAAAGTCCAATTATTGCCAGTGTCGGATGAATAGAGCAATTTCCCATCAAACCCTGTACAGTAAACAATACCCGAAGGAGCTTGTGCAATTCCAAACAATTCCTTTCCTGCTTCGGGAAACGAATAATTTTGCCATGTATTTCCGCCATCCCTGGTTATTAATATTGTGGCATTTAAAAACCGCTGTCCACCAACAATAAAACCTACAGAATCATTTACAAATAAAATTTTATTAAAACGATCGGTGGTAGTATGGCTATCGAGCTGTTGCACGCTTTGATAATGCAGCAGATCTTTTTTACATGCACTAAAAGTGCAGGTTAATAAAAGATAGAAAATGGAATAGTGTCTTAGTCGCTGAAACATGGCTATATGTTGCAAAATAAATGATATTGAGCAGATGTCATTACGATAATAAACAAAAATGCCTGCACTAACTTTTATTAGTGCAGGCCCGAGAATTAGAGATAGGTTTTATCGTTTAACCAAAAGTGCACTTTTTTGCATATTGCCATTTCTGTATATGATAGTATATACGCCATCAGCGAGATTTGAAATATCAACAGTCATTTTATTTTGTTCTCTTGTAAAGAGTGGCTTAAAGGCCCTTCCTAAAGCATCATAGACCACAATGTCCTCGAATGAATTAACGTTATAAGAAATGTTATCAATGTATACCTGGTTATGAGCAGGGTTGGGATAAATGCTTATTGAATTGTTGTTTATGTTAATGCCATTTACTGAAGTTGGTAGTGTGCTCTTATAAGTATTCCATGCAGTATCTGCTACAATGTCCAGACTGTCGATATTTTTTATTAGCGGGCATCCGTTACTATCGGAAGGATTGGTCGTAATGAGCGCCATCACAATATTTTCAACTGCTCCTGCCGACAGTGTAAAATCGCTTGTGGCAATGACAAAACGGCGATCTCCTGGATCATCCCCATGTTCGCATTCATACAGTCCTTCAAAAGCATAGTTTACATTAGTGCCTATAGTATCATAGCCATCTGTTTTTAGATGTGTCCCATCACTAAAAGTAGAGCGTAATAAATTGTTATATTGTTTGTCTGAATATGGATTCCCTGCACCGGAAAAATCATTATTGTAATACATAAAACTTCCAATAGGTGTATAGGTTCCTGTCAATACATTGTCACCTGGTACTTTTATGAATGTTACCCCAGCCAAAGTAGGCCACAATGATTTAGGTTCAGCATCAATTGTTTTACCATTATAGATAAATCCCAACCTATGCGCAGAATCAAACCCAATGTAATCGTCAAAAGGAGACCCCATATCCATATCTGCAAATTGTCCGATCCTGAAGTTGTGGTAATTGTGCGAGGATTTATTATAGATATTATACTCATAATAAATAACATTGTCGATTAGTGTACTCCTTTTGAATGCATAAGCCATTGCATGTATTTCAACACCCAGCGAAAGACCTTTCGATTCATTATGAGTAGGCCCGTTATCGCTATATACCCACCACAGCATTTGGTCACCTTTTATTGCAGGATAATCTCCTTTTAGTGGATTATATGAACCATCGCGATCTACATCGATAAATGGTGCCATATCTGTTGTAACAATAAGGCTCGAATCGCTATAACCTTTTGCGTATGGATTACCCTTGGCTGGCCAGCTTAAGATCACTGCCGGAGTATTACTAATTGTATGTGTTGTGATGGCAAGAAAAGAATCAATGGTAGTGCGATTTATCTTCCATATTTTATTCCATGCCAGGGAAGTAGTATAAGGTAATGTATCGACACTATTTAATGGTCCCGGCCAGTAGTCATTCCCTTTTTGCCGATAAGTTTGAGCGGCGACATGCAAGGTGTCATTATCATCATAACCGGACATCCAGAGGGCTCCTGCAAAGGATATATTAACACTGTCAGAGCCATTTACATAAGAACATTCACTGGTTCCGGTATCACCAGGGCTCCACCACATATCTCCATGAACCAATACGGGAGCTTTAATGTTATTGATATCATTATACTCTACTGTGTTAAAGAGGGTCGCCTGGGAAAAGGCTGAATGACTGAAAATACAAAATGTTATGATTGCCAGAGAGCATACAGAGTTTTTCATTAGGTACAAGTTTGATAAAAGTTAAAGAATTCCGTCTCTTATAATAGACGTATTGATATTTTTACTCCTTTGGCTATATACCTGAAATTTTTTTGGAGAAGATTACAGTAATTGCCTTGCCTTGAGCTCCAGGTATTTATTGATCACGTCAATTGTAAGTTCCTGTGGAGTCGTGAGGATGGATAAAATGCCATGGCGGCGCAGCTCTTTTACAATTTGTCTTTTTTCAAAATCAAATTGATCAGCAATTGTTTTTATATAGATGCCTTCTGTAGTGTCCGGTTGTGTTTCGTGTATTTCTTTTAGTAGCGTATTCTGAAAAAACACCACGCACAGCAAATGCCTCGAAGCCATTTGTCTTAAGTAGGGCAATTGCCGCTCTAATGAAGAATAAGTTTCAAAATTGGTGAATAATAATAAGAAGCTACGCTGAGTAATGCCTCTGTGTATTCTTATCCACAGGCTTTCATAATCACTTTCTTTAAATTCCGTTTGTTGCTTGTATAGTGATTCGAGTAATACTGTAAGTTGATTATTGCGTTTTTCAGCTGGTATTACATCGTTTACTGTATTGGAGAAAGTGATCAGTCCGGCTTTATCATGTTTCAGAATGGCTACATTCAGCAATGTCAAAGTTGCATTGATTGAATAATCGAGCAAGCTCATTCCTTCAAAGGGCATCTTCATAGCACGTCCTTTATCTATCAGGCAATAGACTTGTTGCTGTCTTGCATCGGTAAACATGTTTACCATAATATTGCCGCTGCGTGCAGTTGCTTTCCAATTAATGGTACGCACATCATCTCCCTGCACATAATCTTTTATTTTCTCAAATTCCAAACTATGCCCAAGCCTTCTCATCTTTTTTATTCCCGTAAATAAATTGTCACTTACAGCTAGTAATTGATATTTTTTCAATTGCTGATAAGAGGGATACACTTTCACCGTAGTTTCAGCTTCTGAGATACATCGACGTTGCAATAATCGCAGTGGTGTTTTTATAAAGCTTACAAGGTTTCCAAAATTATACTCTCCGCGTGTATTAGGTCGTAATGTATAAGGAATGCGCTCTCTTCCGGAATAATTGATAAATACAGTCCTGTGAAAATCTCTCTCCTGGAATTGCTCGGGTAATTCATCAATAATAGTCAATTTAATTTTGTAGGGCAGGGTATTGGCAAGCGAAAGTATCACAGTGTTATCATCCCCCAGGCTAAAACGCTGGGGCATTATTCTGGCCGCCTTTATAGTGCCCTTTATAAAAAACAACAATCCATAGTCAACGAGCGTAAGCAATACCATCGCCGCCATACATATAGAAGCAAGTTGAAAAAGAAAAGGAAAGAAAAATGAAATAAAGAATACAATAGCAATGCCGCCCATTATGAGGTACCATATAGTAGTAAAATACAGGTCAGCTATGTATCCTTTTTTCATTTGCTCTTCTGCTGTTCTTATCTCGGTATTTCTATTTTTTCTGTTATTTCTTTCAGTACGTCATCGGCGGTGATTCCTTCCATTTCTTTTTCAGGAGTAAGAGTGATCCTATGGCGTAAAACGTATGGTAGCGCATAGAGCACAGCTTCAGGTATCACAAAATTTCTTCCACCCAATACGCTCACCGCTTTTGATACATTTAGCAATGCAATAGATGCCCTCGGAGAAGCTCCTATATACAGAGATCTGTCATTCCTTGTTTCCCAAATTATCTTGGCGATGAACTCAAGCAGCTTGGGTTCTATATGTATTTGGCGTATTTGCTGCCTGGCGCTTTCCAATATCTCAGGTGAAATTATTGGGTGTATGGTCTCCAGGATATCGGTTATTGCTTGCCGGTTTTGTTTTTCCAGTATTTTTATTTCTTCCTCCAGCGATGGATAATTCACTGTTATTTTCATCAGGAAGCGGTCTAATTGCGCTTCTGGCAGCCTGTATGTTCCTTCATGTTCTATCGGGTTTTGTGTGGCGATAACCATAAATGGCGCTTGCATTTTATGTGTATGCCCGTCTACAGTTACTTGCCGTTCTTCCATTACTTCAAACAGCGCGGCTTGTGTTTTTGCGGGGGCACGGTTTATCTCATCTATCAGCACAATATTGCTGAATATCGGCCCTGCCTTGAATTGGAATGTCGCTGTTTGTGGATTGAACACACTTGTGCCAAGCACATCGCTCGGCATCAGGTCTGGTGTAAACTGTATGCGCGAAAAATGAGCATGTATCAGTTTTGAAAGGAGCTTGGCTGTTAATGTCTTGGCCACCCCAGGTACACCCTCTATCAATATATGGCCATCTGCCAGCAGCCCTGCCACTAATAATTCCACCATATCATGCTGGCCGACAATTACATGCTGTATCTGCTCCTGCACCTGCTCTATCAGCTGTACCAGTGGATTAGTATCGGTATGTTGCAATGAGTTTGTTTCTGATTCCATTATCCGGGATTGTTTTTATAAAACTGTTCAATAGTATTATATAGTTCATAAAGGTATGTCTCATCCGTCAATCCATTGCCTATACGTATCTCATGTATCATTTCTACAAGATACTTCACTGTATTTTCCGGCATTCCTGATTTTATGGTCAATTGTTGTGTAAAGGTTTCGTTCAGGTGGTTTGTATTCAGGTAATAATGATTTCGCACCCACTCAAGGAAGTGCTGTATCATTTTTTCAGCCAGGTTGTTGTGATTGCCTTTATTATAATACAATCGCCCCACGGTTTCTACAAATGTGACAGAGCTATTTTCCAATGGTTTTATCACCGGCACGATCCGCTGCCTTCTTTTTCCTTCAAAAATGATATAGATAAGCAGGGTAATGATAGCTATTATCAATGCCCATTCGGTAGAAGCATATCGCCACAAAACGCTAAAGTCGGAGCCATTTGCGGTACGTTTATAATACTCGTTCCAGTATATATGGCTTATTCCTTTTGGCAGTGTTTGCCATATGTGGCCCAGGTAATCAATATTGCCCTGTTGTAGTAAGAAATAGTTGCTGAGTACCAGCGGTGCTGCATGTATGGTTATATGTCCGTCTCCTACTTTATATCTTATAAGATCTATGTTCTCCCCTGCATATCCAAGTGTGTCCGGGCTGGTAGATACACTCACATTATTGCTATCTACCATTCCGGGATTTTCATAAAGTACCATTCTC
This sequence comes from Flavipsychrobacter sp., assembly GCA_035606335.1. Taxonomy (GTDB): domain Bacteria; phylum Bacteroidota; class Bacteroidia; order Chitinophagales; family Chitinophagaceae; genus DATNFP01. The sequence goes on from DATNFP010000101.1 coordinate 15,323, forward strand.
CTCCCGTTGTCTTTTGCACTATCCATCTCAAAATATCCTCTTAGCGAACGCCCTTCATAGCCGTATGATTTTATTGCATTTTTTATCTGCAGCAAATTGATGTTCAACCTTCCGTCATTGAACGGATTTAGCTTCGCTTCCTCAATATCAGCTAAGTGTTTGTAGCACCTCAGGTTATCTTCCACTTTTTCATCCAGGCGGCTGCAAAACAGCACTACTTCATTTCCTTCATTGGCAAATTGCAATATCTGCCACCACTCCTTGTTCGAAATATAAAAATCCAGCCCCACCATTACCAGCAATGATGCGCCATCATAATTATATTTCATACTATTATCAATATCCGTATACCTGAACCAACGCGATACAGCATCCACCTTCGCATTTGGAAAATAATACTTCAATGATTGATAAGCGAGATAGGTGCCATATGGTTTTTTGTCCTCTTTGTTCAATGTCACATTCCATTTGGTATTCTTTTTCAC
>DATNFP010000102.1:0-13573 GCA_035606335.1 Flavipsychrobacter sp.
TCTATAATTTTTAATATTCTAAGTATTATAGAAGTACCCGAGCACTTAATTATGAGGGGCAGCGAAGAAGTTGCCTCTCATTTTTTAAATAATGAAGAAACACATTCTTATAGCAGTCTTGCTAATTGCCATGATTGGCAGCATGTTTTATTCATGCAAACAAAAAACGATAGCACCGGAAAAATCTATTGCGCAAACTTTATCAGCACATGTTGATAGTTTTGTTTTTTGCAAAAACAAACTCATCGCATCAGTCGAAGGAAATGCTAATGAAGCACAATTACAACAACTATTTTTACAGGCAAGATTGGCCTATAAAAAATTTGAATGGGCAGCAGAATATTTTTCGCCGGCAACAGCAAGATTAATTAATGGACCACCCGTAGAAGAAGTAGAGATTTCAAGTCCCCAGGTATTTGAGCCCGAAGGGCTACAGGTAATAGAAGGATATTTATTCCCGAAGTATAATGTTGCGCAAAAGGCAGAATTGATAAGGCAACTTAAAATGCTGCAAGTCGATTGCGATAAATATAAAAGCCACTTCGACAATATTGACATTTTTGACTGGCAGGTGTTCGATGCAACCAAGCTAGAAGTATTCAGGATAATGACTTTAGGCATTACAGGTTTTGATGATCCTCTTTCACAAAACAGCATGATAGAAGCCGCTACCAGTCTTGAAAGCGTGCGCTCTGCTATGGCCTATTATACAAACAAGGATGGTGAAAATCTGCTGAAGAAAATTGATATGGCCGTAGCATACCTCAAAAAGAATACAGACTTTAATTTCTTCAATAGGGCAGCATTTATAACCGGATATGGTAATGCTATTACATCCAGCATGACAGATCTGGAGAAGAGATTAAAAATACACGTCATTAAATACAACAGGTTGCTAAACCAGGACGCAAAAAACCTTTTTGATTCGGGCGCTTTTAATGTAAATGCTTACGCACCTGATGAGCCATCATTCGTAACAGATAAAAAAATTGCATTAGGCAAAAAGTTATTCGCAGATCCAATACTGTCAGGAGACAATAAAAGAAGCTGCCAATCCTGTCATCAACCGGAAAAAGCATTTACAGACGGACTGATGAGAAATACCATTTTCAATGAAAATAAATTATTGGCAAGAAACACCCCTACCCTGCTCAATGCAGCGCTTCAGCCGTCACAATTTTATGATCTCAGGGTCACTACATTGGAAGACCAGTCACTAGGTGTTGTGCAAAATAAAAATGAAATGCATGGGTCTATGACGAAAGCGGCTAGTAAGATATGGAAAAATAAAACCTACCGGCAAATGTTCTCTGATGCCTTTCCCAAAAAGTACAGAACATACATAGATACTTTTGAAGTGATGAATGCAATAGCTTCTTACGTTCGCAGCCTGATATCACTGGATAGCCGTTTTGATAAGTATATGAGAGGTGATAAAACCGCTATGAGTGAAGAAGAAATAAATGGGTTTAATTTATTTATGGGGAAGGCTAAATGTGGAACCTGCCACTATATGCCGCTGTTTAATGGAACATTTCCGCCACGATTTATAAAAATTGAAACTGAGGTTATCGGCGTTCCACAATTAGCAGGAAAAAATGTGCTTGACAGTGATATGGGGCGGTACAATATAGTAAGGGTGGCCTCATTCAAACATTCATTTAAAACTCCCACGGTGCGCAACGCATCACGCACGGCACCCTACATGCATAATGGGGCATTTGCAACGTTAGAGCAGGTACTCGACTTTTACAATAAAGGAGGGGGTAACGGGCTTGGATTAAAGATGGACAATCAAACCTTACCTTTCGATAAACTTGATCTAACACAAAAAGAAAGCAAAGAGATAATCGCATTTATTAAAAGTCTGGATAGTAAATAAAATTAAAATTTGGATAATGCAGTATCAAAAAAATGATGTTTTTTCTTGTAACAAAACCCTATTTCACATTATAAATATTATAATTCCACCATATATTAATAAAGTGACAACCAAGTGAATTAAAGGTTGGAATGATTTTTTTCTAAGTATCTTTTACTGATCGAATTCCCCAACATTCCACATTTTATGAAAATTATTCCCAAATATATTTATTGGAACTCAATAAAAACAAGTATAAATTATATCTAATGAACTAATAATTACAAACCACACATATACTTTCTTATGGATACTGAAAATATTATTAGCGCTAAAAATGGGAATCTGACCAATTCCACACTTGAGGTGAAACCTTCCAATCTTAAAAAGAAAGAAAAGGGGCAAAAGACAATAAAAGGGAAAGCTGGAATAAAGACATATGATGAGAATCTAAATGATCATCCTACTGAAATTCTTGATAAGGAATTACTCAAAATACTGATAGAGGTACGAAATGGGAATTTTGACGTAAGAATGCCTATTGACCAAGTGGGTATCAGTGGTAAAATATGCGATACATTGAATGAGATCATTTCAATGAATCAGAAAATGACCGAGGAGTTTACCCGTGCCAGCAATACTATTGGTAAAGAGGGTAAATTAACCCATCGTATAGAAATACCATATGCCAAAGGCTCATGGAGCACAAGTGTCGACTCATTAAACATGCTCATATCCGACCTTGTACATCCCACCATTGAGATAGCAGGCGTGATCAGTTCCGTAGCAAAAGGAAATCTGTCGCAACAAATGCCGCTGGAAATAAGCGGGCATGTGCTGCAAGGGGAGTTTTCCAGGATAGCCAAAGAGGTAAATGGAATGGTGAAGCAACTCAACCTCTTCTCCATGGAAGTAACCCGCGTGGCGCGTGAAGTGGGTTCTGAAGGTAAATTAGGTGGGCAGGCAACTGTAGAAGGTGTAGGAGGTGTGTGGAAAGATCTTACAGATAGTGTAAATCTGATGGCCGGCAACCTGACAGCTCAGGTACGTAATATCGCTGATGTAACTACAGCAGTGGCGAAAGGCGACCTTTCCAAAAAGATCACAGTGGATGTAAGAGGGGAAATCCTGGAATTGAAGAATACGATCAATACGATGGTGGACCAGCTAAACTCATTCTCTTCGGAAGTAACCCGTGTGGCATTGGAAGTAGGTACTGAGGGCAAATTGGGTGGGCAGGCACAGGTAAAAGGCGTAGCGGGTACATGGAAAGATCTGACAGACTCCGTAAACCAAATGGCATCCAACCTTACAGGGCAGGTGCGTAATATCGCTGAAGTAACTACAGCAGTGGCAAAAGGAGATCTTTCCCGAAAGATCACAGTGGACGTAAAAGGAGAAATATCAGAATTGAAAAACACCATCAATACCATGGTGGACCAGCTCAACTCATTCTCTGCGGAAGTAACACGTGTGGCTCGTGAAGTGGGATCTGAAGGTAAACTGGGGGGACAGGCAAAAGTAAAAGGTGTAGCAGGCGTATGGAAGGATCTGACAGATTCTGTAAACTATATGGGCAGTAACCTTACAGCCCAGGTGCGTAACATCGCTGAGGTAACTACTGCGGTGGCTAAGGGCGACCTTTCCCGCAAAATAACTGTGGATGTAAAAGGCGAGATACTGGAGCTGAAAGACACTATCAATACTATGGTGGATCAGCTAAACTCATTTGGTTCGGAAGTAACACGTGTGGCTCGTGAAGTAGGTTCGGAAGGTAAATTGGGGGGGCAGGCTACGGTGGAAGGCGTAGGTGGCGTATGGAAAGACTTAACAGATAGTGTGAACCTGATGGCGGGTAATCTTACAGCCCAGGTGCGTAATATAGCTGAGGTAACTACGGCGGTGGCTAACGGTGACCTCTCTAAGAAAATAACTGTGGATGTGCAGGGAGAAATCCTTGAACTGAAGAATACCATCAATACGATGGTGGATCAATTAAACTCATTTGGTTCGGAAGTAACGCGTGTGGCACGTGAAGTGGGATCGGAAGGTAAGCTGGGTGGACAGGCTACGGTAAAAGGCGTGGGCGGGGTATGGAAGGATCTGACAGACTCTGTAAACTACATGGGTAGTAATCTTACTGCCCAGGTACGAAATATCGCCGAGGTAACTACAGCTGTTGCCAATGGTGACCTTTCTAAGAAAATCACAGTTGCGGTAGAAGGTGAAATCCTGGAATTGAAGAATACCATCAATACGATGGTGGATCAATTGAATTCGTTCGCATCAGAAGTAACGCGTGTGGCATTGGAGGTGGGTACGGAAGGTAAATTAGGTGGTCAGGCCAAAGTGAAAGGTATAGGTGGTGTATGGAAAGGACTTACAGATTCCGTAAATCAAATGGCATCTAACCTTACAGCGCAGGTGCGTAATATCGCAGATGTAACAACAGCTGTGGCAAATGGTAACCTTTCGAAGAAGATCACAGTAAATGTAGCAGGTGAAATCCTCGATCTGAAAAAAACCATTAACACGATGGTGGATCAGCTCAACTCATTCGCATCAGAAGTAACCCGTGTGGCATTGGAAGTAGGTACGGAAGGTAAGTTAGGCGGTCAGGCTAACGTGCAAGGTGTAGGCGGTACATGGAAAGATCTTACTGATTCTGTAAACCAGATGGGATCTAATCTTACAGCACAGGTACGTAACATTGCCGAAGTGACCACAGCGGTGGCAAAAGGTGACTTATCCCGCAAAATTACGGTGGATGTAAAAGGCGAGATACTGGAATTGAAAAACACTATCAATACCATGGTGGATCAGCTTAATGCCTTTGGTTCTGAAGTAACGCGTGTGGCTCGTGAAGTAGGTTCCGAAGGTAAGCTGGGAGGGCAGGCTGATGTGCCCGGCATTGGTGGTACATGGAAAGACCTTACAGACTCTGTAAATAAAATGGCATCCAACCTTACAGCACAGGTACGTAACATTGCCGAGGTAACAACGGCTGTTGCGAATGGTGACTTGTCCCGTAAAATCGAAGTGGATGTAAAAGGCGAGATACTTGAATTGAAAAATACCATCAATACAATGGTGGAACAGTTGCGCGCCTTTGCTTCGGAAGTAACGCGCGTGGCTCGTGAGGTGGGTACAGATGGCAAGCTTGGCGGACAAGCAAATGTGCCGGGTGTAGGTGGTACATGGAAAGATCTGACAGACTCTGTAAACCAGATGGCAGGCAATCTTACTGCCCAGGTACGTAATATCGCCGATGTGGCTATTGCTGTGGCAAACGGAGACATGTCGCGGAAGATCACAGTGGACGTACGCGGTGAAATCCTCCAGTTAAAAGAAACTTTGAACACGATGGTGGATCAGTTGCGCGCCTTTGCATCTGAAGTAACTCGTGTGGCTCGTGAAGTGGGTACTGATGGTAAACTGGGTGGACAGGCATTCGTACCGGGTGTAGCAGGTACATGGAAAGACCTTACAGACTCAGTGAACCAGATGACAGGTAACCTTACGTCACAGGTGCGAAATATCGCTGAAGTAACAAAGGCAGTAGCAAGTGGTGACTTGTCCAAAAAAGTAACCATTGATGTAAAGGGCGAAATATTCGATCTTAAGAATACCATTAATACAATGGTGGATCAGCTCAACTCATTTGCCTATGAAGTAACGCGTGTGGCACGTGAAGTGGGCACAGAAGGTAAGTTAGGGGGCCAGGCGGAAGTGAAAGGTGTTGCAGGTACATGGAAAGACCTGACAGATAGTGTTAACATGATGGCATCTAATCTTACCAGCCAGGTGCGAGGCATTGCCAAAGTAGTAACGTCTGTTGCGATAGGTAATCTTAAGCAAAAGCTGTCTATCAGCTCACGAGGTGAAGTGGCGCAATTGACCGATACTATCAATGAAATGATTGATACGCTGGCTGTGTTTGCCGACCAGGTAACCACTGTGGCCAGGGAAGTAGGTGTGGAAGGACGATTGGGCGGACAGGCAAATGTGCCTGGCGCGTCAGGTATCTGGAAGAACCTTACTGAAAACGTGAACCAGCTCGCAGAAAACCTAACTACGCAGGTACGTGCTATTTCTGAAGTTGCATCTGCGGTAACAAAAGGTGACCTCACCCGTATGATACGTGTGGATGCAAAAGGTGAAGTGGAAGAGTTGAAAGATACTATCAACCAAATGATCGCCAACCTGAAGGAAACGACCTTCCTCAACCAGGAACAAGACTGGCTGAAATCAAACCTGGCTAAGTTTACACAAATGCTGCAAGGTCAGAAGGATCTAAACACAGTAACCCGCCGTATCCTCTCAGAATTGGCGCAGGTGGTAAACGCACAGCATGGTATGTTCTACATCCTGGAACAGGACGATCTGCAAATGAGCACGCTAAAGCTTTTTGCAGCTTACGCATACAAAGGTGATATAGACCTGCAAAAACAATTTATGTTAGGAGAGGGATTGGTTGGTCAATGCGCTTTAGAAAAAGAAAGAATTCTTTTGACAAATGTTCCCAAAGATTATGTAAAGATCGGATCAGGTTTAGGTGCAGAAACACCTCTGAATCTTATCGTTCTGCCTGTATTATTCGAGAAAGAAATAAAAGCGGTTATTGAGCTTGCTTCGTTCGAAACATTTAGCCAGACTCACTTAGATTTCTTAGGACAGTTAACTGAAAGTATCGGTATCGTACTTAACACGATAGAAACCAACTCACGAACTGAACATTTGTTGGAACAATCCCAATCACTTGCTGAAGAGCTAAGAAGGACAAATGAAGAATTACAGGACAAAGCCCACCTACTGGTAAAACAAAAAGAAGAAGTAGAAAACAAAAACAAAGAAGTAGAAGAAGCAAGAAAATCACTGGAAGAAAAGGCAGAGCAGCTAACATTGACTTCAAAATACAAATCTGAATTCCTTGCGAATATGTCACACGAGTTGAGGACTCCGTTGAACTCGCTGCTTATTCTTGCTCAGCAATTATTTGAAAACCATGAAGGTAACCTTAGCGAAAAACAGGTTCGTTACGCAAAGACGATACATAGTTGTGGCGACGACCTTATCCAGCTGATCAACGATATACTTGATCTTTCTAAAATTGAATCAGGATATATTTCTGTTGACTTTATCAATGTTCGTTTGCATGAAATCACATCGTTTGTAGAAACAACATTCAAGCATGTTTCGGAAAATAAAAGCTTACGGTTCAATATAGAAATAGATGAAACTCTCCCTGCAACTATTGAAACCGATATCCAACGCCTTAACCAGATATTAAAAAACCTGCTTTCCAATGCATTCAAGTTTACTGAAAAAGGAGAAGTTAAGCTAAGAATATATGAAGCAAAAAAGAACTGGAAAATGTTTAATCCAAGCCTCGACAATGCTCAAAGAGTTGTAGCATTCGAGATAAAGGATACAGGGATAGGAATACTGAAAGAAAAACAAAACATCATTTTCGAAGCCTTTCAGCAGGCAGAAGGTTCTACCAGCCGTAAATATGGCGGCACAGGGTTAGGCTTGTCTATCAGCAGAGGTCTTGCTGATCTGTTAGGAGGAACTATAGAGCTGGATAGTGAAGTAGGCAAGGGCAGCATATTTACCCTTTTCCTGCCTATTGATTACAACCCAACCCTGGTAAAGAAAGACAAACAGAGCAGCCTTGTGATAAGTCAATATGAGTTAGCTCAAAACGACGAAAAAATTTCAATACAAACTGTACCAACCGTAAAGTTCCCCGAAAGGGACCTCGAAGGAATTAATGAAATAATTAATCAATCGGGAGATGACAGAAATAATGTTGTAGGTAATGAAAAAGTGGTACTTGTCGTTGAAGATGATCTGCGCTTTGCGAAGATCATGATTGATAAAGCACACGAAATGGATCTGAAGGTGATCGTTGCAACAAATTTTGGAGAAGTTTTTGATCTCGCTAATAAATATAGCCCAGTTGCCGTTACACTCGATGTCAAACTACCAGATGCAAGTGGATGGAAAATATTAGACCTCTTTAAAAATGACATGAATTTCAGGCACATCCCTGTGCATTTGATCTCAGGTGAAGAAAACAGGCTGTTAGCAATGAAACGTGGAGCAAGAAGCTTCCATTTAAAGCCATTGAAAAATGAAGAGCTATCAATATTGCTGACTGATATTAAAGAATTCAATTCGAAAGCAACAAAAAACCTGCTGGTAGTTGAAGACAATGAAATTGATTGTTCACAAATAGTAAAAATTCTTGATAATGGCGAGCTCATCAATATCACTGTTGCCCAAACAGGAAGTGAGGCATTAGATCTTTTAAGGAACAATATTTATGACTGTGTGATTGTTGATTACATGCTGCCTGATATAAAAGGGCTTGATATTGTGATGCAAATAAACGCAGTTAAAAAGATGCAGATGATGCCTGTGATCATATATTCAGCAAGGGATTTTTCTGCAAAAGAAAAGACTCAGTTGAAACAATATGCAAACAGGGTGCTTCTGAAAAGCGTAAATTCCCTCGAACCATTATTGGAAGAAGTGGTAATGCATTTGCATATCAACCATAAAGACCTACTGCCTGAGAAGAGAAAAATAATTGAAAATCTCAAATTGAAAGAAGATGTACTGTCTGCCAAAAAGGTACTTGTGGTGGATGACGATGTAAGGAATCTGTTTGCGCTGACTACTGCATTTGAAAAGTATAATATAAATACTATAACGGCGGAAAGCGGTCAGGATGCAATTAATATACTTAACGAGAATAACGATATAGATATGGTATTAATGGATATAATGATGCCTGAGATGGATGGATATGAAACTACACAAAAAATAAGACGAGAGCATAAGAATAGTAATTTACCGATCATCGCAGTAACAGCAAAAGCAATGAAAGGCGACCGTGAAAAGTGTATAGAAGCCGGGGCATCTGATTATATTACTAAACCGGTTAAGATAGATCAGCTATTATCATTAATGAGGGTTTGGTTATACAAATAAATTATGAAGAATGGAAGAAAAAACTAAAAGCAACTCCTCAATAAAGAAAGTTGATATTAAGCTCCTGGTAGTAGATGATAGAGAAGACAACCTGTTTTCCATGGAAACTATCCTCGAAAAAGACGGGTACATTATAAAAACTGCTAACTCCGGTAGAGCTGCCTTACGAACTTTGCTAAAAGAGCACGACTTTACGCTTATATTAATGGATGTGCAAATGCCCGATCTGAATGGCTTTGAAACAGCCGAGCTTATTTATGAGCGGGACAGACTGAAGCATATTCCCATTATTTTCATTACAGCCAATGATTTCGCCGAAGAAAATGTTTTCAAAGGCTATCGGATGGGAGGGATAGACTATATATCCAAACCAATTAATCCGGAGCTGCTCAGAGCAAAAGTTAGTGTCTTTGTCGAGCTGTACAGGAAGAATTATGAATTAAAGGCCCAGGAACAAAGGCTTATAGTAGCAAATGAAGTACTGGAAAACGAAATAACTGAAAGAAAAAATTCTGAAAATAAGGTACAGGTGCTAAATCAACAGTTGCTGGATAATATCCAGCAATTAAAATCTACAAATGAAGAGTTAGAAAGATTTGCTTATGTGGCCTCTCACGACCTTCAGGAACCGCTACGTAAAATAAGGCTGTTTGGCGACAGGCTGGAGGTAAAATATAAGCCGGTTTTGGAAGGCGAAGGAATGGATTTTTTGCAAAAGATCATTAAGGCGTCAGAAAGGATGCAGATACTCATCAAAAATATCCTGGCATATTCAAAATCTTCCGTCAATGCGGATGCTTTTGAAGAAACAGATCTCAATGTTCTGGTAAATGATATCCTTTCAGATCTTGAAGTTTACATTAAACAAAAGGATGCGATTATTAATATAAGCAAATTGCCTTCTCTTAATATTATACCCAACCAATTCCGACAATTACTGCAAAACCTGATAATAAACGCGTTGAAATTTAATAAGGAAAATCAGCCGCCGGAAATAAAGATATCCGCCGAAATCGCCAAAGAAGTAAGCATATCCGGCATTCAAAGCAAAACCTCTGAAGATGGCTTTTGCAATATATATATCAGTGATAATGGGATAGGATTTGAACAAAAGTACGCAGAACAAATATTTACCTTATTTAAGCGCCTGCATAGTTATGATCAATATGAAGGGACAGGCATTGGCTTGTCTGTCTGCAAAAAGATCGTTGAAAAACATAATGGTTTTATTTCTGCCGTAGGCGAAATAAATAAGGGCGCAACTTTTATTGTTTCTTTACCTGTCAAAAAACAAAATGCAATAGAACAATTTGCATAGAACTATTCTTCTTCATTATTAGTTGAATTGTCGTTTGTTTTTTTCTGGCTGCCCAAACGATCGCTTTCATTAGCGTAGTTTGCGCCTTTGTTCTTTGTTTCCCCCTGTTTGTAAGATTTGCTACCCAGATGCATTGATCCCTGTCCAAAATTGGAACCACCCTGAGTAGTAGAACCCGGCATATAATCTGCCCTCCCCTGGTTGCTTTCGCTATGTTGCTCTTTACTATTTCCGGGTGATTTAGTATTACTTACTTTCTTTTTATCTCCTTTTTGAATTTTGGTTTTATCCTTTTTCATACTGTTATTTTTTATAGCCTGAAAAACTATTCTCGATTAAATACTTTTCGCAATTCATCTTTAGCTTTTTCCAGAATCTCTTTTTGTTTTTCCGGAAGGTTATGGCCTGCTCTATTAATATAAAAATTCAGCATGGACATAGCTGACTGAAATGGAGTGCCTTTTCTTCTATGGCTTTTATTTGCCGAACGCTTTAATGATAATGCTATCTTATGAGGATCATCATCTTTAAATACATTATTTTCCAGATCGAGAGCATTGCTTGTAGCAGTTACTCTGGACGACCATTTTTTTACAACCTGATCGTTCCTCTTACCCTTCGATCCTGATCTATCTCTACTGGTTGCCATATCCTTTGCATTAGTTTGTATTATACCGAATTAAAAACCATGCCTGCTTTGTTAATAATTTTATGGCACACATTTTCTATTACTTATAAAAAACAAAACTTTTAAAAATGGAACCACAATCAAATGATAAAGAAAGTCGCAATGAAAAGAAGCCTGATGCCCAAAAATCTGACAATAAAGAAACACCGAAAAAAGAACAGCCGCAAGAGAACAAAAAGAAACATACATCCGCTCTCGAAGCTGCATCTATAGGGCGTAGCGCTACCGCACAGGTGGATCCTCATAGTAACAGCGGCCTGGCAAATACCGGTACTAATATTTCTTATGAAGGAGCAACTGCGCCTGCATCAGGTGGCTCTGTAGGAACGGGATATTCTTCTGGCAAAGAAGCCACAGGGGAAACCTTAAGCACAAATTCAGATTACGAACAAAACCGGGCAACAAAAGAAAATAAAAAGGATATCGAAACTGAGAATACAAACGATGAAGAGGAAGATGCAGATGAAGAGAAGGATATAATTTAGCTATCCTTATTTTTCAAACGAAGTAAGATCACATTCTAAATTGCTACGGTCCCAATTTCCGGTAGTAGTTGCTGCAACATAGGTGCTTTGTAAAAATTGTAATAACGTTTTTCCCGGATCCGGGGCTTGCCTTACTACTTCATAAGGCAATATGAATTCACCCATCTCACTGCTAAAAAATGCTTCCTTAGGGGCAATATTTTGCGTGCCAAATGTATCCGGGGTAGGATAGCAATATGAATAAAAAACAGGTTGCGGCATTTGCTCATTGCCAGGCCAAAATCCGCAGGAGCTTACCTCGTGTGAATATGCTTCCTGCATCACGTCGGATGGCAAATTGGGCATACTACCTTCGTGTTTCGGTGCAGCCCTCCCTGAAAATCTTGTTACTGCCAGATCAAATGCTCCCCAAAACAAATGTACAGGACTGCATTTACCTCTAAATCCTGCCCTGAATCTCGTAAAAATATTATGAACATTTACTAAGACCTTCCAGTAAGTATACATTTGATCCGCATCATAAGTACAATGTATTTCATCATGTTCAAATGGTATGGCCGGCTCTATCTCATTCGGCACACTATAAATGAAAGTATTAATTCCTAAATCTTTTAAACTGCTCATGATCTCTTTATAAAAACTTGCGACTGTTCTTGGGTACAGATCAATGATTTTACTATTACCAAAGCTCGAGATCACATGCGCCTTATGATTTACAAAGTCGAATGAAATTTCAAAAACACCATCTTCATACGGAATACTGCCTGTTGTTAAACCTCTTGGCGATACATATAGTGTAACATGCCATGAATGATTTATCCAGGGCATATTGCGTAATCTTATCTTTCCAACTATCTGCGTCCACAGTTGTACTGTTGCAAGTGTATCATTCAAATCTTCGTAAACTAAAACAGGCCAACTCTGTAATTTATCAGCATTCATAAAGCGTAACGATTAAGAAAACAGAAAATTAATTGTTGTCTGTATGGATATTATCATGTGGGGCTACTTTATTTTCAATCCTTCTATCGGGTATAAACCACATCATGGCCACCACTATATACAAAGCTAACGATATCCATGAATTAACAAAAGCTAACGCTATGGCTATTGCGTAGATCACAAGAGATATTTTTCCCTTCCAGTCTTCACCTATAGCTTCTGCAAGTGTAGAATTTTTTCCTGCATGCTTAATCAATATCAATGATAATATAGTATATGAGAAACCGTTCATTATAAGTACCGATCCATATAACGCGACAGGCCATTTAGAAAAGTGATTCTCACCCATCCACGCAGTTGCGAAGGGTATTAATGACAACCAGAACAACAGGTTAAGATTTGCCCACAATGCAGAACCATTTATAGAATCTACTGCATAAAACATGTGATGATGATTATTCCAGTAGATGCCGATATATACAAAGCTAAGTACGTAACTAAAAAATACCGGCAATAAAGGCTTAAGCACTTGTATACTATCACCATGTGGCACTCTTAGTTCCAGGACCATTATCGTGATTATAATGGCAATTACACCATCACTAAAAGCTTCCAGTCGTGATTTTTTCATAAGCTAACTTGGCTGCACCTGCAATCATTAAATTTTAAAATAAGCTTTCACACCTGCTAACCTACTTTCAGTAGCAATACCGCAAAGTAATTCATGCATCTAATTCATTTTGCTATAATAAACTTATGATTAAAATATTAATCCGGCAAGACTATACGAACGATGATATAAAATAGTAACACAAATAAAATTCACTAGTTGCTTTACTCTTTGCCTTATCATCTTATACTATAAATAATAAAAATGGCCGCTAATCATGCGGCCATTTTTATTTTGCAGAAATTATAGTTCTTATCTCACAACCATTTTTTGGATCATTCTCTGTCCATCTGCCATGAACTCTACAAAGTAGACTCCTCTTGGTTCATTGGTCAGATCTAGCTCTGTCGTAAATTGTCCTGTCGTGTTGTTGAAGCTCCGCTGCTGTATCTGCTGACCTGTCAGGTTCGTTACCGTGATCTGTACATTCTTGATCAGGTCGGTTGCCGTGAACTCTACCGTGAACTTCCCTGTTGTCGGGTTCGGATACATAGACAAATGCTCTACATTGCTCACATTGCCCACACTCGTAGATATCGGCCCTTTGTGGAACTTAACCACAAAGTCTTCCGTTTCTCCTGACGTATACGCTCCACAAGCGTCATCCGAT
>DATNFP010000103.1:0-17568 GCA_035606335.1 Flavipsychrobacter sp.
CCTATAATTGCTGTTTTTCGCGTACTGCCCCAATGATATTCACCGATAACACCTGTAGATCTGATAACTCTATGACAGGGTATTAAATAAGCAATAGGATTATCTCCAACTGCAGAACCCACTGCACGCGATGCTTTAGGATGGTTTAATCTTTCGGCAATTGTTGCATATGTTGTCAATTTGCCTGTTGGTATTTTTAGTAATGCTTCCCACACCTTTAATTGAAAATCTGTCCCTTTCAAATGCAATTTTATCTTTTGTATGTCATGCCAGTCATTATTAAAAAAACGAGCTACAAGTTCATGTTGCTTATTTTTTTCTTTTTTTATTGTTGCATTAGGCCATGTTTTTTTCAGCTCGTTTAGCCCGGTTATTTCATTATCTGTGAAAAATATGTTGGATATCCCTTTAGCAGTGGATACAATAAATATTTTACCGAATGGGCTATCTGTAATGTCGTACTGAATATTAAGCAATGCTCCGCCATTTTTGTACTCGCCAGGTGTCATTCCCTCGATAGTAATAAATAGGTCATGAAGTCGGCTGCTACCCGATAATCCTGTTTCGAATGCGGTATCAGCAACTGTGTGATTCTTGTCTAAAAGATACTTAGCATGTTGTAAGCTGATGTATTGCAGGAATTTTTTAGGCGATACTCCGGCCCACTCCTTAAACATACGCTGAAAGTGAAATGGACTTACATGTATATAGGCAGCTATCTCCTCGAGTTTAGGCTGGTTTACGTAATTGCTGTGAATAAATTCAATTGCTTCTTCGATGCGTTGATAATCACTCATAAGTAAAAAATAATAGTCAAAATTACCATCAGCAGGTAAGGCAGGCAACCCGAAACTTGCTAAAGTTGCCATTCATCCGTGCTTTAAATTTTTCTAACAATATTTTAATATAGCTTTTTATAGCTATTGTTTTTCTATAAGTAATTGAGGTTCAGACAGATTATTTTTTAAATTCTATCTATGCAATTGCTTTAATGACAGATTTAATTATAGATTAAAGCAATTTGTTTGGGTATTGCAGCAGCATGTAGTAGTTTTGGTTCACCCAACACCATCATATGATAATACATTACAAGATTGAGGATAAAAAGATTGATAAAGACATATTTAGTCGCCTGCACCCAAATATCGCAGATCTCGAGATATGGGAACAGGTAATAGAGGAGCAAAAAAGTGAGATTGAAGCTGCACAGGCAAGTATTACTTTTAAGCTGAACGATGGCAAATTTCATGTTATTACCGAAACACACCTGCTACTTAAGCTTTTTGGAGAGGTAAAAAAGTATTTAGGCAATCAATTCCTGCAACATGGTCACGCTCCCGCGTTACCCGTGTAATATTCTTGCAGGTTTATTTTTACCCTTTCAAATTAAGCGAAATGCGTGGCATCCCTTTTGTTTATAATTAATAGTAATATTTTTGTAGATCAAAAATTCAATCGGATGAAAAAACGCGCATTATTATTATTCCTGGCTGGCGGAACTATTGCTTTTACTGCTTGTAGTTCCAATAGCAACCAGGCAAACAATCAGGCCTTGGTAGATTCTTTGGCTAATGCAAAGGCTGCTGTGATACAGGCACAGATGTCTGCTAAAAACGATTCTATCATAAATGCTAAAGCCAATGAAAAAGCTTCAGCGATGATGAATGAACGAGCTGAAGGCAAAAGGGAAGAAAGAAGGGCTGAAAGAAATGGAAGCAATAGTGTAAACAACGCCAGTACGGCCACCCCGGTTGACAATACACCGGCAACACCTACCAATACCGGTAAAATGAATACATCACAACAGTCACAAGGAACAAATACGGGGAAAAAACAATAGTACTATTTCATAATAAAAAAAAGGGGCGCATGTAGTACGCCCCTTTTTTTATAAGGGATAATCTATTTTGTCAAATTAGCGGTGCAGTTGTCAGTAATAGCACCATAAATAGCTGTGTAGTTAATACTTATCGCTCCATTGCTGTAAGTCCCTGTCGCGTTCATTTGTGTGCCACATTGATTGTCGTTGATTGTAAGCTGTGTCGCATTTACATTTCCCGTAAAGGTAATTGTACCACCTACTGTACAATTATAATTACCTAAGTTGGCAATTAATATTTTTGTTGGATCAGATGGATCAGCGGTTATTATTACTTGATAAGGTTTGGATGCGGTGCCACCGCAGGATTCCGATGCAGTATAAGTACCAACGAATTTGGCGTTAGATTTAGTATCACACGTAGTACCTTCATAGCCAACAGGACAAGTACAAGTTCCTCCATTACAAGTTCCTCCATTCATGCATGTGACACTAGCACAAGCGTCTTTGTTACAGGCTGTATAAGCTACAGTGCCAAATATTCCAATTGTTAGTAATGCGCTTACCGCGACGTGACGAATTGATTTCATGTTTGTCCTTTTTAGATTAGTTAATCGATTTCCGAATGATGCGCCAAAAATAACTTCAGCACGTTATTAAAACAAATTTTAATAGACTAATAAAGTTCACTCCTAAAATTGTGCCAATATTAAAATATTTTAACCCTCTCCTGTTGTCGGGTCTGATTGTGAAGCATACTTTTGTTGCGATGCGTTATAAATTGTTTGTTTTTATCGGATTGTTTTGTTTGTTACGGCTAAATGCTTCGGCGGCTAACTATACGTTCGACTATGACAACAATTGTAACAGGGCCTATCAATACTATATGTCTATGCATTTAGCTGAAGGTAATGCTGCGATTATACAGGAGATAAGGCAAAATCCATATAATCTCATGGCTACCTTTCTTGCTGATTATGATGATTGCCTGGTGCTCATGATGAATGGAGATAGGGGAGAATATGAGCAAAGGAAAGATCATTTTGACGAACGCTTAGATCTGATCTCAAAAGGAAGTGATAATTCGCCCTGGTATAGATTGTGTAAGGCTGGAATTTATTTTCACTGGGCATTGATTCATTTACGTTTTGGAGAAAATTTTAAAGCAGCAACTACATTCAGGAAATCTTACCAGCTACTGAAAGAAAATCAGGAAAAATTCCCCGACTTCGACTATAATAAAGTGTTTTACGGTGTGGAAGAAACAATAGCTGGTACTATACCGGATAGCTATAAATGGATTGCAGCAGCATTTGGAATAAAGGGAGATGTAAAAAAAGGCGTTTCATTGTTGGGTACATTTCTAAATAGTCACAACAATAATGACCCATTGCATCTTGAAGCGGTAATATTAGATGTTTATTTGCGATTTTATTTATCTCACCAGCAGCCACAAGTCTGGGATTTTCTTAATAGTGATCAATTTCCAACCAATAATAACCTGGTGAACTTGTATATCAAGACGAATATTGCTGTCAATTATCGTAAAGCTGATATTGCCATCGCTTTACTAAAAAGTAACCAGGCTAGCCCTGATTATAATCGGTATCCTATGTTTGATTATAACTTAGCAAATGCCCTTTTCTTAAAGCTGGACCCTTCATGCATCTATTATTTTCAGAGGTATTTAAAGAATGATAAAAGTAAAACATACATCAAGGATTGCTGGCAAAAACTGGCCTTAATGTATTATATGGACCACAATATGCAACAGGCAAATTATTGCCGGTCCAGGATTTCAGGCGAAGGAAACGCTCAGGTTGATGCAGATAAGCAGGCTAAACGTTTTGGTGAGAATAACAACTGGCCAAATTTGACTTTGCTTGCAGCCAGGCTTTTGATTGATGGAGGATATAATGCTGAGGCTTTTTCTAAATTAAATAGTGTTACAGAAAAGAGTTTTAATAATAATACTGACAAGCTTGAATATTATTTCCGTTTGGGGCGTGTATATGATGAAATGAACAATGAGGCCAAAGCTATTCAATGTTACAGAACAACTATAAATATGGGCAGATATCAGCCGGAACAATTTGCTGCAAGAGCTGCGCTGCAGATGGGTTTTTATTATGAACGTACCGGGAGAAAAAAAGAAGCGATAGACAGTTATAAAGAATGTCTTCAAATGCACGATCATGATTATCAGGCTTCTATTGACCAGCAGGCAAAGGCGGGAATCAATCGTTTGTCTGAAAATTAAAAAAGAGATGTGGTTTACACATCTCTTTTTTAATTTAATATTCTTACTATTAGTTCGTTATTACAAGTTGTTTATTTATTTGATTTCCCTGGCTTGTTACCTTGATAAAATAAGTACCCGGTGTCAGGTTGCCGGTAGGTACTGTTTTACTATAGTTGGTAGTTGCAGCTTCATTCCAGCGTCTGATAATTCTTCCGGTCATATCGCATATTGCTACACTGAAAGGTTGGGCCTGGTTCCATTTAATATTCATTTGGAACAAACCTGATGAAGGATTGGGGAATAGATTAAAGTCACTAACACTTGCTATGCTTTTCACGCTGGCAGGAGTAGTTTCATAATAGTAAAAATTCTCCTTGTCATTTTTTGAATAATACCAGTTGCCACCTGCTGAATCCCATGTTTGGGTGATGCTCATGGTTCTTTGATTATTACTGTTATAGGTATAGTTATATAAGGTACCTAAAACCCAGTTATTTAATTTTGTACTCCATTTATATGCGGTATCTGTCTGCATGTTTCCTGAACCGTCATAGGTATATGAATTAAGTGCGCTTTCTCCGAAAGTGCCTCCCATATAGTTTTGGGTTATTACCGTGTCAAGTACATTGTCTGGAGTATAATAGTATTTATACTGTAGGTAATAAGTATTAAACTTAAGGAAAGTAGAGTTCCATAATAATACTTGTTGGAAGTAAACTATGTTAGATGAGTTAATAGAAAACGTATCTATGCTGTAGTTTGTCCAGGAAGCGCCAGCAGTATCCCAGAATTGAGTGATTACCGATCTTTCGTAGCCCGAAGCATTATAAGCATATTCATAATTTATGAAATTCAGCCATGCGCTGGTTAAGAAATTCCAACGCTGAGTTGCTGCTGTAAGCATATTGCCAAGAGTATCGTATGTATATTGTACTAGACTTGAGTTTGTCCATGAACTTGTTATTTTGTTCCATTGAACAACTGAATCTTGTATAATATTCCAGCCACCATCAAATGTCTGGAAGCTGATAGTGTACGGATAATAAGTTCCGGCTGAATCCATCCAAAGTGTATCCGTGGTAAATTTAATGGGGTGAGTCAGGTCACCACCTAGCCCTCCGGAGTAATAGTAGTTAGTTGAATCGAAAAAATTGAAGGCCGCAGCGGATGTGCTGTAGTTATATTGAGATTGTGCGGAAATCCTTGTTGGCTGTGCGCTTGCGACATTTACACATAAAACAATCAATAAGGCCGATAAGACAGAGGGTAGATGTTTAGATTTCATAATTGAATTAAATTATTGGTTGGTTTTAAATTTATAAAGAATTAATTAAGTTTTTTAATGATTTTTTAATAATTATTCAAAAAAGCATAGCAATATGCCAGGCACAATAATGGTAATATTAGAGACTTCCGTTAACGATCAAAGTTTAATCGGCATATAAATAAAATTTAACGTTTTTATATTTTTTTTCCTCGTTTATTTAAATAAATTACTGTTATTTTGCACCTTTAAAAATATTTTTCTCCTCAATACTTAAAGAGATGAAAAAAACCTTTTTCATACCGCTGGTTTATCAGGATGTGCCTGTGCACACCGGCAATGGGTTTTTTACTGTTCCCGAAAGGACAGTTTTTTCTTACAGATATACTTCATTTTGGGTGCGACGTTGATACCAAACAAATGCTGCTTTAAACCTTTTACGCAGTAAAAAATCTACGTAATAACACCTTTCCGGTGGCAATTTGTTCATTATTTTATCCTTTTTCACAAAAAATGAATCAAAAATTTCAGGTATTGGTTGCAGATAGTACCCATACCGGTTTTGCAAAAATAATTTGCGATGAAATGGAAGCCTCAGCTAAGGCTCGTGGCACTGGTATCGCCAAACGTAGCCCGGAATATATCAGCCAAAAAATGCTGGAGGGCAAATCTGTAATTGCTTTTAACGAAGAAGGTATCTGGGCCGGCTTTTGTTATATTGAAACATGGAGTCATGGTAACTATGTCGCCAATTCAGGATTGATAGTCGCTCCACAGTTTAGAAAAGATGGCCTGGCAAAGGCGATCAAGCAAAAAATATTCGAATTAAGCCGTCAAAAATATCCGATTGCTAAAGTATTTGGCCTTACCACTGGTCTCGCCGTGATGAAGATCAATTCAGACCTTGGGTATAGACCTGTTACTTATTCTGAACTGACTCAGGATGACGCTTTCTGGGCCGGTTGTAAAAGTTGTGTGAATTACGACATATTGATGAGTAAGGAGCGCAAAAATTGTCTTTGTACTGCCATGTTGTTCGACCCTGCTGACCAACCGGAAATGGCCCTTGTAGAAGACGGACAAATGACTGAAAAAGAAAAAAAGGAAAGGTTTTCCTTGTTCGAGCGCTTTATGCACCTGAAAAGGTGGCTAATGATGCTTTAACTAAATAGTAATATTCATCATATAATTTAGTTCCAAAAATAAATATGAAAAAGGTAGTACTTGCGTATAGTGGTGGTCTCGATACCAGCTATTGTGCAATTTATCTTAGTAAAGTGCTTCATTTGGAAGTACATGCAATTACTGTGAATACGGGCGGCTTTTCGCCTGAAGAGGTCAGTGTTATAGAATCTAAAGCCAAAAAGCTTGGTATAACTTCTTATAAATGTATTGACGTAACCAAAGAATACTATGATAGCTGTATTAAGTATCTGGTATTCGGCAATATTTTGAAGAATGCTACCTATCCGCTTAGTGTAAGCGCTGAACGCGTAATACAGGCAATGACCGTTGCAAACTATGCTAAAGAACTGAAAGCTGATTATGTGGCTCATGGTAGCACAGGAGCAGGTAATGACCAGGTACGTTTTGATATGGTTTTCCAAACCATTATACCGAATATAGAAATACTTACTCCAATTCGTGATCAGAGGTTGAGCAGGGAAGCTGAGATAGAGTTTCTGAAGCAGAATGATGTGGAAATGAACTTTGAAAAGGCAAAGTATAGTATCAATAAAGGGCTGTGGGGTACTTCCGTCGGTGGAAGGGAAACTTTGAACTCAAAAGATTACCTCCCTGAAGAAGCATGGCCTACGCCATTAACAAAAACTGATAGCGAGTCCATTACCATTACCTTCAAAAAAGGAGAGCCTGTTGCAATTAATGGCGCGGCTTTTTCTCATCCATCATTAGCGATACAATACCTGCAGGCTATGGCTCAGCCTTATGGTATTGGCAGAGATATACATGTAGGTGATACTATAATTGGTATCAAAGGAAGAGTTGGTTTTGAAGCTGCTGCGCCCATTATCCTTATTAAAGCACATCATCTTTTAGAAAAGCATACGCTTACAAAATGGCAGCTCTACTGGAAAGATCAGTTGAGTACATGGTATGGTAACTGGCTGCATGAAGGCCAAATGCTCGACCCAACTATGCGTAACATCGAAAAGTTCCTGGAAGATACCCAGCAGACTGTAAGCGGTGATGTGTTTGTTACATTACAACCTCATCGTTTTACGGTTACAGGTATAGATAGTCCGCATGACCTGATGAGCAGCAAATTTGGTAGCTATGGAGAAATGAATAAAGGATGGAGTGGTGAAGATGTAAAAGGTTTCTCTAAAATGTTTGGTAACCAGACTGCTATTTATCACATGGTAAATCCTAAAAATGATGATTAAAGTTGGCGTTATAGGCAGTGCGGGATACACAGGTGGTGAACTATTGCGTTTGCTTGTGCATCATCCTGATGTGAAAATTGATTATGTGCATAGCAAAAGCCAGGAAGGAAAATCAATCATATCTGTACATTCTGATCTGATAGGGGATACAGATATAAAATTTACAGGAGACTTTAATAAAACTGTAGATGTAGTTTTCCTATGCGTTGGACATGGTGAGGCAAAAGCATTCCTTGCCGAGCATTCATTTGATAAGAATACAAAGATCATCGACCTGTCTCAGGATTATCGACTAAAGGTAAATGGCAATGCACCAACATATCAGGGCGTTCCATTTGTATATGGCTTACCTGAGCTTAATAAAGACGAAATAAGCAAAGCGCAATACATTGCAAACCCCGGGTGTTTTGCTACCGCTATACAGCTTGCTTTATTGCCACTGGCAAAGGCTGGAATTTTAAACAAGGTTTATACAACAGGTATCACCGGCTCAACAGGTGCGGGTCAAAGCTTGCAATCAAGCAGCCATTTCTCCTGGAGAGCTAATAATATACAGGCATATAAAACACTTACCCATCAGCATATTGCAGAAGTAGTTCAATCTCTTCAGCAGGAATTGGGAGGTGAAAAACAACCTAAAATTAATTTCATCCCCTGGCGCGGAGATTTTACAAGGGGGATATTTGTAAGCCAGCAGTTGGAAAGTGATTTGTCATTAGAAGAGCTGACTAATATGTATGAAGTGTATTACAAAGAGCATCCCTTTACAATTGTAAGCAAAAGTCCTATTCACCTAAAGCAGGTTGTAAATACCAATAAGTGTGCAATACAAATAGAAAAGGTTGGCAACGAGGTAGCAATACACTCTGCGATAGACAATTTATTAAAAGGAGCGTCCGGGCAGGCTTTACAGAATATGAATATCATGTTTGGATTGGATGAACGTACAGGCCTGCAATTAAAAGCTTCTAATTTCTAAAAACGTAGAAAAATGAAATTATTCGATGTATATCCCTTAAATGATGTAACCATTGTAAAAGCCAAAGGTGCACACGTATGGGACGACAAAGGCCAGGAATATCTTGATCTGTATGGAGGCCACGCAGTGATCTCTATCGGGCATACCCATCCTCATTATGTATCACGAATTACCGAGCAATTAAATAAAATAGCCTTTTACAGCAATTCTGTAAAAATGCCTTTGCAGGAAGAGCTTGCTGCAAAACTGGGAACTATTTCAGGCAAGCATGACTACCAGCTCTTTTTATGCAACTCAGGCGCAGAAGCAAATGAAAATGCTTTAAAGCTTGCCTCGTTTTATACGGGCAGAAAAAAAATAATTGCATTCAAAAAATCTTTTCACGGCCGCACCTCATTAGCTGTGGCAGCTACTGATAATCCTGCGATCGTAGCTCCGGTTAATCAAACAGACAATGTAGTATTCCTCCCATTCAATGATGAAGTTGCACTGGAAGATTATTTTAAAAATCATCCTGATGAAGTTGCCGCGGTAATTATTGAAGGCATCCAAGGCGTAGGCGGAATAAACGTTGCCAGTACATCCTTCCTTCAAAAAATACGCTCTCTCTGCGATCAATACGGCGCTGTATTTGTTGCGGACAGTGTACAATGCGGCTATGGCAGAAGCGGTAAATTCTTCTCACACGATCATACAGGCGTAAGTGCAGACATCTATTCCATGGCCAAAGGCATGGGAAATGGTTTCCCGATCGGAGGTATCATCATTGCTCCTCACATTGCTCCTAAATACGGCATGTTAGGCACAACATTTGGAGGCAATCATCTGGCATGTGTCGCTGCTCTTGCAGTACTCGAGGTAATCGAAAGTGAGAACCTGATAAAAAATGCAGAAACAGTGGGTAACTATTTAATGGAAGAATTAAAGAAATTACCCCACATAAAAAATGTAAGAGGCCGTGGCCTGATGATTGGTTTTGATGTACCAGAAGAAATGAAAGACCTCAAAAAAAATCTCTTGATGAAGCAACACATTTTCACAGGAGAAGCCAAACCTAATGTGATACGTTTATTACCTTCTCTAGCTCTTACACGCGTCGAAGCCTCACAATTTATATCAGCATTAAGTAACGAATTAAACCAGGCATCTAAAGTAGATGAAACAGTTCTTGTCAGTAAATGATGTTACCGATATAGAAGCGTTAGCCGAAAAAGCACTTGCATATAAGTCGTCTCCTTTCAAGGATAAGGCATTAGGAGGTAATAAAAGGATAGGTATGTTATTCCTCAATCCCAGCATGCGCACCCGCATCAGCACACAAGTCGCTGCACAAAACCTGGGGATGGAATCCATTGTGTTCAATGTCGACAAAGAAGGCTGGGCGCTTGAATTTGAAGAAGGAGCAATAATGAACGGCACCACAGTAGAACATATCAAAGATGCTGCCCCGATATTCGGCCAGTATTTCGATATTCTTTGCGTTCGTACTTTTCCATCCTTAAAAGACAAGAACGAAGACTACAGCGAATTCCTGATCAATCAATTTGTAAAATATTCAAAGATACCCGTAATAAGCCTTGAAAGCGCTACACTACATCCGCTGCAAAGCCTTGCAGATATTATCACCATAAAAGAATCACTGCAGCAGCACTCAATAAATAAAAAGCCAAAAGTAGTTTTAACCTGGGCGCCTCACGTAAAGCCATTACCCCAATGCGTTGCAAACAGTTTTGCGCAATGGGTAAATGCATGGGACAAAGCCGATTTCGTTATCACTCACCCTGAAGGATACGAGCTGGATGAGCAATTTACAAATGGTGCAACAATAACAACAAATCAGGATGAAGCATTAAAAGATGCAGATTTCATCTATGTAAAAAACTGGAGTTCCTATAAGGATTACGGCAAAGTAATCACAAATGATCCTGATTGGATGCTCACCGAGAAAAAGATGCAAATCACTAACAATGCCAAAGTAATGCATTGCCTCCCTGTCCGTAGAAATGTAGAACTTAGCGATGAAATACTTGATGGCCCTCATAGCATTATTACACAAGAGGCCGGCAATCGTGTATGGTCAGCGCAGGCTGTATTAGGCGAGATACTTAAAGCCAACAACTAATGGACAAAATACTGGTAATAAAAATAGGCGGGAATGTAATTGATGATGAAAAGGCATTGTCTGTTTTTTTGCAGGATATAAGTAGTACTGAAGGAAAGAAAATATTAGTGCATGGTGGTGGTAAATTGGCCACAAGGTTGGCACAACAGATGGAAGTGCCCCAGCAAATGGTAGAGGGCCGTAGGATCACAGATGCTGAAACCCTGAAGATCGTTACAATGGTATATGCTGGTTATATAAATAAAGCTATTGTATCTCAGCTACAAGGTTACAACTGCAATGCTATAGGCCTCACAGGCGCTGATGGCAACTTAATTCAATCGCACAAACGCACTAATGTAAATATTGATTACGGTTTTGTAGGTGACATAGATAATGTAAATGCAGATTTACTGGTAACTTTATTACATGCCCTTGATATAGTAGTGGTCGCCCCTATTACACATGATAAAAAAGGGCAGCTCCTCAATACTAATGCTGATACCATAGCCCAGGAAATAGCAAAGGCGCTAAGCAAAAAAGCTCCGGTAGATTTGATTTATTGTTTTGAAAAGAAAGGAGTATTGCTTGATGCCACAAACGATGATAGTGTAATACCCAGTATTGATAAAAAGAAATTCGAAGAGCTTAAGGAACAGAAATTAGTTTTCGACGGGATGATACCTAAGCTTACCAATGCTTTTGCTGCCATAGATAGCGGTGTGTCGAAAGTAATTATCGGCAACGCTTCAGAGCTGAAGCAAATTATAACCGGCCATGCAGGCACAACAATTGTTCATGGAAATAGCTGAAATAAAAACAAGCGCGATTCAATTATTACAAAAGCTTATTAGTATTCCTTCATTCAGTAAGGAAGAAGACAAAACAGGTGATTATCTCGAAGAGTGGCTGCAGGTAAGAGGTGTAAAAACTCACCGGTATAAAAATAATATCTGGGCATATAATGCTCACTTCGATAAGAACAAGCCGACAATACTTCTCAACTCCCATCACGATACGGTAAAGCCCGCAAAGGCATATACAAAAGACCCATTCCATGCAGTGCTGGAAGATGGTAAGTTGTTCGGATTAGGTAGTAACGATGCCGGCGGTCCGTTGGTATCGCTGATTGCCACATTCATTTATTTTCATGATAAAAAGGATCTTCCTTACAATGTTGCGCTTGCTGCAAGTGCAGAAGAGGAGATTTCTGGTAAAGATGGAATAGAGTGCATAGTGGAATTAATTGGTAATATTGATTGCGCTGTTGTAGGAGAACCAACTAAAATGCAGATGGCAATAGCTGAGCGTGGACTGATGGTGTTGGATTGCATAGCTCATGGTAAGGCTGGTCATGCCGCAAGGCAGGAGGGCGAAAACGCCATATACAAAGCAATAAAAGACATAGAATGGATAAAAAATCATGAGTTTGAAAAGACTTCTGATTTATTAGGCCCTGTGAAAATGACGGTGACAGTAATTGAAACCGAGAATAAAGCACACAATGTCGTGCCTGCATCCTGCCAGTTTGTGGTGGATGTAAGATTAAATGAATTTTATTCTTTTGAAGATGCTGTAAAAGTGCTTTCAGATAATATTCAGTCCGAAGTAAAGCCACGTAGCATGCGCCTTCGCTCTTCTATTATTCCTGTTGAGCATCCGCTTGTTCAGGCTGGTATCAGTTTGGGGAGAACTTATTATGGTTCGCCCACTACATCCGACAAAGCATTAATGCCATTCCCAGCTTTAAAAATGGGGCCTGGAGATTCGGCTCGTAGTCACACTGCAGATGAGTACATTTATGTTAGCGAAATAGAAGAGGGGATAGAGCTTTATATCCAATTGCTGGAAAAACTATTTTCAACTGCATCCTGAAACAATATTTAATACTTACCTTATGAAACTGTGGCAAAAAGACAATACTTCAACTGCACAATTGGTAGAGCAGTTTACTGTTGGCAATGATAAGGATTTCGATTTGCTATTGGCAAAGTATGATGTGCTGGGTTCTTTAGCTCACACGCAAATGCTTGAAAAAGTGGGCTTGTTGACTAAAGAAGAGAACGAAAAGATACAGGCAGGGTTAAAAGAAATTCTAAGCGAAATAGAAAAAGGAAATTTCAGTATTGATGAAGATGTGGAAGATGTCCATTCGCAAGTAGAGTTTATCCTCACACAAAAAATAGGCGAGGCAGGCAAAAAGATACATAGTGGCCGTAGTCGCAACGACCAGGTAGCTGTTGATTTAAAATTATACTTACGTGATAAGGTGAACCATGTAAAAGACCTCACAGCTTCACTTTTTAATACTTTACTACAGCTAAGCGAACAGCACAAAGAAAAGCTGCTTCCCGGCTACACGCATTTACAAATAGCCATGCCTTCTTCCTTTGGCTTATGGTTTGGCGCTTATGCTGAAAGTTTAGTAGACGATTTGGAAATGCTGGCGGCAGCGTATGCAGTTGTAAATAAAAATCCGTTAGGCAGTGGGGCAGGGTATGGTTCTTCATTCCCTTTAGACCGCTCTTTTACTACACAATTATTGCATTTTAATGCCATGCATTATAATGTAGTATATGCTCAAATGAGTCGCGGTAAAACAGAGAAGCTGGTTGCAATGGCTTTGAGTTGCATAGCTGCTACATTGAGCAAAATGTCGATGGATATTTGTCTATACATCAATCAGAATTTCGATTTTATAAAATTTCCCGCATCGCTTATTACTGGCAGTAGTATTATGCCTCACAAAAAGAACCCCGATGTTTTTGAATTGATCCGGGCAAAATGCAATCGTATACAGGCTGCTCCCAACGAGCTGACATTATTAATAAATAATCTGCCTTCCGGTTATCAGCGAGATATGCAATTAACAAAAGAGGTAATCTTTCCGGCAATCGAGAACCTTATCGCATGCATGGATATAATGATATTCGCTTTGCCCCAGATGGAGATTAAAGATAACATCCTGAAGGATGAAAAATATAAATACCTGTTTAGTGTAGAAGCTGTGAACGACCTGGTAAATAAGGGTATTCCTTTTCGCGATGCCTATAAGCAGGTAGGTAACGATATAGAACAAGGTAAATTTGAGTATTCAGGATTTAATCCTACGCATCACACTTTAGAAGGTAGTATGGGCAATTTGCAAAACGATGCTATACGTGCCGAATGGGATAAAGTGTTTAAGAAATTTGAATAATTAAGCATCCAGATCCAATAGCGGCAATCCTGTTTCTTTATCTTTTTTTCTCCGCAGGTAAACCGGCGACTCTGTAAGTATCAGTTCCAGTGTGGGTTTTACTATGCCTTCTAATAAATGTCCGCCATGTGCTGTGCCATCTGATTTCCCGATTACTACATGCGCGTGTAGCTTTGGTTTCCCATCACTGATGGATATGTTGCCATTCAGGTTTAGTAATTCCACTTGTTCCTCTACCGGTATTTTCTTATAGTCTTTTATTGCAAAGTCAAAATAACCAAGCACAGATTTCTGGAATGCTCCTATACCTGTAAAATAGCAATCTTTAAGGTTGTTTTCGGTTGCAAACTCTGTGAGCCTGCTCACTACTTCTTCGCCTGTACTGAATACCAATACATAAGTTACAGGACTGTTATTGATACATTTTGTTTGCATAACTTTTTATTCTTTACATGTTATGGCATCATATATAATACCGGCAGCTATAGCGTATACCGCGTGGTGCATGGCATCTATAAGTATTTCTTTCGTGCTCCATTTTTTTATTGGTGGAGCAGCCTTTAGTACAGGCTCTATGATCATTGCGGTTCCCAGTACAGCAGCAAAGTGTGCGGTAGTTGCTGTCCACCGCTTTATACCTGCTATCGTCAGCAAACCTCTTGCTACTCCCCACATGGTACCATATACCCAGTGTATCTCCTGCACAAATTTCTTTTCCTTGCCTTCATCTGCCTTTATATTAAGTGCTTCATGCACTGCTTTAGCGGGAGCATTACTTCCCTGACGCTTTGTTATTTTCATTTCTATCATTTGGGATACGGTGATAGCCGCTGTTCCCGCCAGGCCGGAAATGATACCTACACCTATAGACTCACCAAATTTTCGTACACAAAGTCTTATGTTGCCCATTTTATTTCTTTTTATTATTTAGAATACTTTTTACAATAAGTGCTCCGGCCAACCCTAAGCCTATCCCTATTAGCGCATTGCGTGTTTGCTGCCTTTCGCCTGGTTTCAACTTCATCTTATCTACATATTTTCTTTCCGGGTAAGCATCTGCTATGTCATTGCCTGCTTCCCGCATGGCCATTTGCATCACCTGCGCTATATGCAGCGCTTTTCTGTCGGTTTCCTGCTCTATTTGCTCGCGGCAGCTAAAGCCGTCCGCTACTACTATGGTATCTTTTTTAGCTTTTCTTACAGCAGGGAGTAATACAAGTTCTCCAACCTTTAGCGATACATCATAATGTTCTCCTTCTTCATAGCCAAAATAACCTGCCATACCACAACAGCCCGAATCTAATTTTTCACAATCAAGCTCCATAGCTTTAATGACCTTGTCTTCAGCATCCATCTTCATAATTGCTTTATGATGGCAATGGCCATGCATTATTGCTTTGCGTTTTAATTGTGGTATCTTAAAGTCAGGAGCTTTCTTTTCAAGAAATTCAGCCAGCGTAAAAGTTTGTGTTTTTAATCTTAGCGCATTACGGTCTGTAGGAAACAGGTTACACAGCTCATCTCTGAATACTGCTACGCAACTTGGCTCTAATCCCACAACAGGTATACCTTCTTCTATTTCCTTGTGCAATGAAGTAAGTATTTGCCTCAATAATCCTTTGGCAGTTTTCAGCATACCAAAATCATATAGCGGTCTGCCGCAGCAAAGCATCTGCTTGGGAATAACCACTTCAAAGCCTGCAGCTTCCAGCACTTCCATCCCCGCTACAAGTGTTTCAGGCATGTAGAAGTTGTTAAAGGTATCTGCCCATAGTATTACCTTTTGTTTTCCGGTTGCAGTTTTTTTATTTCTATTCTTAAACCAGTCACGAAAAGTGGTAGCGGCAAATTTTGGCAGTGTTCTTTGAGGTGCAATACCACCCGCTTTTTTAAACAAGTCGCTAAGTATTGGTGCATGCATGATGAAGTTAGCAACTCCCGGCATTAATGAGGCTAACCTCGACCACCAGTAAACAAGTCCAAAGGTGTACGCCGTTCTTGGTCGTAGCCTGCCGTCATAATAATGCGATAAAAATTCTGCTTTATAGGTTGCCATATCTACATTCACCGGGCAATCTCCTTTACATCCTTTACAGGAAAGGCAAAGATCAAGTGAGTCTTTTACATTATCATCTTTCCACCCGTGCGCCACATCTCCCATTAGCATTTCAAAAAGCATACGGGCGCGCCCGCGTGTTGAATGTTTTTCTTCATTGGTTACACGATAGCTTGGGCACATAGTGCCTCCTTCTGAGCGGCGGCATTCACCCACGCCTACACATCGTGTCATTGCAAAAGCAAAGCTTTGTTGTTCATCAGGATATTTAAAGTGGGTCTTAGGTTCTTTAGGGGCATAGTGTACACCAGTACGCATATTAGTAAGCTGCCCGTATGGCTCTACCATTTTCCCTGGATTCATTTTCCATTCGGGATCCCATATTTCTTTAAATTCTTTGAATGCCTGTAGTAATTCTTTCCCATACATTATCTCCAGTAGATCTGCTTTCGATTGTCCATCACCATGTTCCCCTGATATTGATCCGCCATAACTTACTACAAGGTGTGCAGCTTCTATGGTAAATCTTTTGTAGGTCTGCAATCCCTCTTCTGTTAGCATGTCAAATGGTACACGGCAGTGTACGCAGCCTTGGCCAAAGTGCCCGTATAGTGATGGGTTCCAGCCATATTTGTTAAATAGTTTTCTAAGGTCTCTAAGATATTCTCCTACTTTTTCAGGTGGCACGGCTGAATCTTCCCAACCTTCTTCTGTAGTGGGTTCTCCCGGTACCCATGCTGTAGCTCCAAGCCCAGCCTTGCGAACTTCCCACAATTTGTTTTCCTGGTCCTCATCATCAAAAAGGCTCATTGTAGGCGCATCACTTTCTTTCTTTAATTCCGCCATCAGTTTTCTCCCTTTAGCGTCTGTTTCTTCTTTGCTGTCGCCGCCAAATTCCACTAGTAGCCATGCGTTGCCCTTAGGCAACAATGGAAGATCCGATACATCCAGGTTTTTCTTTTTCATATAGCCTACCAGCAAGTCGTCAAGTCCTTCCAGTCCTATTGGCTTATGTTCCATTATTTTCATTACGCTCTTACCCGCGCTGTATAGATCCGGATAGCCAAGCACTACCAATGTTTTAGCTTTTGGCGTAGGCATTAGTTTTAATGTTGCTTCCAGTATGGTAACACAGGTGCTTTCTGTTCCTACCAATGCTTCAGCAATGTTAAATCCCTTTTCAGGCAACAGGGCAGGAAGATTATAGCCTGATACTCGTCTTGGTATGTTGGGAAATTTTGTTCTTATCAGGTCTGCATATTTATCTCTCAGGTCACGAAGCTTTTTATATATCTCTGCTTTTCTGCCTCCCTCTTGTTGTATACGGTCGTATTCTTGATCGGTAGTTGCACCAACTTCCATCTTTAGACCATCATAGGTTACTATGCTCATCGATTCCATATTATCAGCCATGCGTGCCCCATATCCATAAAATGCCGACATCACAGAATGTACGCCACATGAGTTGTTCCCCAGCATACCCCCTATACAGCAGTGATTATG
>DATNFP010000104.1:0-28947 GCA_035606335.1 Flavipsychrobacter sp.
TTTTCCCGCCCCAGTAAGTGCATCACACGCCTGGCTAAAAAGTGAATTACCATCGTGAGGACCAATAGTACTGCCCCAGCTAAGATTTACAACTGCGGGCTTGCTTACAGATGTAGCATATTTAAAAATATAGTTCATGCCATCTATAATATCGGATTCTCCTGCTGCAGCCCACTCAGGAGGAGCTGGCATTATGCCGACCATAACCATCTCACTTTCGAAAGCCATGCCTCTGAAACGACTGTTTGATTTATTACTGGCATACCCAGAGCCTGCTGCTATCCCAGCCACATGTGTACCATGAGAAAGTATGCCTGTATCATATCCCAACATTCTAATTGTATTCGTATCAGCCAATTCATTCCCATAAGAAAAGCCTGATGGTGGTACGCCGGTTTTCTTCTGTGCCCATACCCGATTGATACGATACCTGCTATATGTGGTATCATACATAGTCGGATGGTTAAAATCAAATCCGGCATCTATAATACCCATTATCACATTCTTGCCAGTTACCGGCATCGGCAGGTTGACACCCTCTTGTGCAGAATCTGCTCTTGTTTGCTTTCTGGCAGAATCAAGAAGTGGAACAATCGGCATATCCAATGCTATATAACCTATACCCGGAACAATTGTGAACGCCTGTAAATTTTGTATGGGTATCTGCACAGTCCATATACTTCCAGCCTTAGTACCTACCAACACTCCTATTGCATCAAGCTTAGATTGATCAATGTCGCTACTTACCTTTATTAATGCGCTGATATATGTTTTGCCATCAATTGTTTTATAAACATAGCCCGTAACAACCTTACCTTGTTTGTTATTGAGTTTCAGATATTGCAGGGTAAATGCCGAAAGCTTAGCCTTTGTAATATTGTTTTGTGCTTGTGCTGCGATAAAGGAGCCTAAAATGATGATAACGATAAATAATTTTTTCATCTGGTAATAATCTGCAAGTAATTTAATGATATTCGTTTGAATTGTAAGAATTTAATATGAGGATAGATATATAGAAATATGTGGAACTGTTTTTAATTATTTCCTAAAGAGTCTAAAAGGTTTTGCTACCTTCAAAATATGGGACAACTGATAATAGCAATAATATTTCTTGTCATTTTAGTTGCGGTAATTTCGTCATTACGATCATCACGGAAGAAAAAAAAGTTATTAAATGACAACCTGAATAAGACCTTCCCTGAATCATGGAAAGCAACACTCAACGAAAAAGTTGTTTTTTATAAAGGGTTAAGCGAAGAAGAAAAAAGGCTTTTTGAAAAACGAGTTCAGCTTTTCCTCGCTACCAAGAGTATAGAAGGGATAGACACCTCTATAGACGATATGATACGGGTATTTGTTGCGGCAAGTGCTATCATCCCTACTTTTGCGTTTCCTGATTATAACTATCCTCATGTACAAACAGTACTTATTTATCCTAACAGCTTTGATGAACATTTTCAAACGCAGAGATACGAAGGCCATAAAGAATTTATCACGGGCATGGTGGGCAATCGCTTCATGGATGGAACTGTTATTTTATCAAAGCCGGACCTCATAAATGATTTTAGCGGACAGTTCAATAATTCCAATGTTGGGATTCATGAATTTGTCCATTTGCTGGATAAAGAGGATGGAGCTGTAGATGGTATTCCGGAAGCACTAATAAGCCAGCCATTTGTAGGTCCTTGGCTGCACGAAATAAAAGCAGAAATAAAAAGAATAGAACAAGGAAGATCAGATATTAATCCTTATGCCCTTAAAAACAATGCTGAATTTTTAGCTGTAGTTAGTGAGTACTTTTTCGATAATCCGGCCAGGTTTCAGGATCGTCATCCTGAACTTTACCAGCTTCTATCTGTTATCTTCAGTACAAAGAATCACCTTGAATAAAATTATTTTTTCTTTTCTAATTACGTGATTTTCATAATATTAGGTTGATTTTTACATCCCTTCTTTAAATGAAAATTTTGTCATTTAAATTTTATTTATACTTTTACATCGTTGTTTAACAATTTTGTTAAACAATTAAGTTCAATACATTTTTATGACTGCGGATAATAACCAAACAGAACAAGTAATTCTAACAGCAGCTAAAAGCGTTTTTATGAAACGTGGATTTGCTGCTGCAAGAATGCAGGAGATAGCAGATGAAGCAGGAATTAACCGCGCTCTTCTACACTACTATTTCAGAAGCAAGGAAAAACTTTTTGAAAAAATATTCAGTGAGGCTATTGGTAATATTCTTCCTGGTGTTAAGGAAATAATAGATTCTGATGCTGCCCTTTTTGAAAAAATAGAACAAATAACCGCTCGCTATATCCAGTTCGCAACTGAGCAACCATATCTACCGGCTTTCGTCATTCAGGAACTGAATCAGCATCCGGATAAAATTCAGATGCTTTTTAAAGAATCAAATAATTTACCAGACCCCCGGAAACTTGTGAAACAAATTGATGAGGAAGTAAAAGCAGGAAACATTATCCCCATTCAACCGGCACATTTACTTGTAAATGTTATTGCACTTTGTGTTTTCCCTTTTGTAGCAAAACCAATTATTCATTTGGTTTTCGGTTTGTCAGAAGAAGGTTTTAAAAATTTTATACAGGAACGTAAAAAAATTGTGGCTCAAACTATCATCAATTCTATTAAGAAGCACTAAATAAAATTTTATGAAGCGCTGTAGCATTTTGTTCATTCTTTTTGTCTTAGGTATTACAACATCCCAGGCTCAAAATACAAGAGCATTAACACTTGATGAAGCAATACAGCTTAGTCTGCAGAATAGTAAGCAACTAAAACTGGAGCAAGCTAAAATAAAGGAAGCAACAGCAGGTTTGCGGGAAGCACGCGACAACCAGCTACCTGATGTTTCTGCTACCGGCTCATACTTGCGGTTAGACGATCCCAAAGTAGACCTTAAATTAAAGCTCGGTGGTCCTCAACAAGAGAACAGTTCTGCCAATCCACTATCTAATATTAAGATAAATAGTGTAGCCTATGGCCTGGCAACAGCTTCGCTACCAATATTTTCAGGTTTTCGTATACACTATGGTATAGAAGCTCAAAAATATTTGCTGCAGGCTGCTCATTTGGATGCAGATAAAAATAAAGAAGACGTAATAGCAAATACTATACAGGCATATAGCAATCTGTACAAAGCACAGCTATCAATAAGCATTATCCAGGAATACATAAAAGAAGCACAAAGCAGGGTAACAGATTTCATCAACCTTGAAAAAAATGGTACGCTGGTACATAATGATGTTTTGAAGGCACAATTGCAGGTATCCAATCTTCGATTGTCATTAATGGATGCCAGCAAAAATTTTGATATGGCAACCTTAAGTATGAACCTGATGTTAGGATTACCAGACAGCCTGATATTAACTACAGACAGCAACAGTTTTCACAGCCTGAGTGATACAGGTAATATTTCAGATTGGGTTCAAAATGCATTGCAAAACCGTAAGGATATAGCTGCCTTGTCTGTACGTGAAAAGGCTGCTAATACCAATATAAAAGCAATAAAAGGAGAATACTATCCCGGTATAGCACTAACAGGAAATTATATAGCTGCCGATATACCTAATCTCTTAACCGTTGACAATGCCCTGGGTATTGGGCTTGGATTGAAATACAATTTATCCTCTCTATGGAAAACAAACGCAAAGGTGATGCAAGCAAGAGCGCAGCAGGAACAATTAGTTATTAACCAGGAAATGCTCGCCGACAATGTGCAGATCCAGGTTACACAAGCATACAAAGACTATGTAATAAGTCTCCAGAAAATAAATGTTTATGAATCTGCTCTTCAGGAGGCCTATGAAAACTATAAAATAACACAGGCAAAATATTACAACAAAGTAGTTTCCTCTACCGATTTATTAGATGCAGACAACGCACAAATACAGGCTAATTTGAATTATGTTTTTTCAAAAGTAGATGCTGCTGTTGCATACTATAAGTTGTTGGAAAATTCTGGTCTTTTAGCAAATAATTTAAACATTCAATCTAAATAAGAGGTTATGAAGTATAAATGCATAATATACATTGCTGCTCTTTCTTTCTTTTTTACTGCATGTACAAAAGAAAAAAACACTTTCGATGCTTCAGGAACATTTGAATCCACTGAGGTGATCGTATCATCGCAGGCGCAGGGCCAGATAATGCAATTTGATATACAGGAAGGCCAAAATCTGGCCGCTGGTACACAGGTGGGTTATATAGATAGCACGCAACTGTATTGGAAAAAGCAACAGCTAATAGCCAGCGGTCAGGCCATTGCTGTTACTGAACCCGATGTATCACAGCAGGTAGCTGCTATACGGCAGCAAATAGCCAATGCCGAGACAGAAAAACGCAGGACACAAAATCTTGTGTCCGCAGGTGCTGTTCCTCAAAAACAATTAGATGATATTAATGAGCAGATCAGGGTATTACAAAAACAACTGGATGCGCAGCAATCAACTGTTACCAAAAACGCAAAGGGAATTCAAGGACAGGTAAAACCCGTAAGCGCCCAGATACAGGAAGTAAATGATCAATTGAAGAATTGCAAAATAGTAAATCCGATAACAGGTACCGTCCTTGTAAAATATGCAGAACAAAATGAGATAACAGCACCGGGCAAGCCCCTATACAGTATTGCCGACCTCAAGACAATGACATTAAGGGCATATATAACCGGGAGCCAGCTATCTGAAGTAAAGCTGGGACAAAATGTGAAAGTATATATTGATAAAGGAGCAAATGATTATCGCGAACTGTCCGGCCAGGTAACCTGGATATCTGACCAGGCTGAATTTACACCTAAAACAATACAGACAAAAGATGAAAGGGCTGACCTTGTATATGCTGTAAAGATCAGCGTACAAAATGACGGTTATGTAAAAATAGGCATGTACGGAGAAATAAAATTGCAATAATCATGAGTGCAATAACAGTAGAGCATATTACTAAAACGTACGCGCAAGGCAATGCAAAGAAGACTAAGGTTGTTGCATTGAATGACATTTCATTCTCAGTAGAGCAGGGACAATTGTTTGGATTAATTGGTCCCGACGGGGCAGGCAAAACGTCATTATTCAGAATATTGACAACTGTTTTACTAGCGGATAAAGGGAATGCAGCGGTAGACGGATTGGACGTAGTAAAGGATTATAGAAAAATACGCAATATAGTAGGATATATGCCGGGGCGTTTTTCTTTATACCAGGATTTGACAGTGGAAGAAAACCTTAATTTTTTTGCCACCATCTTCCATACTACTGTTAAAAAGAACTATGACCTCATCCATGACATATATATTCAGATCGAGCCTTTTAAAAAGAGAAAGGCAGGGGCGCTTTCAGGTGGTATGAAACAGAAGCTGGCATTGTGTTGTGCATTGATACATAAACCTAAAGTTCTTTTCCTCGACGAACCTACCACAGGGGTTGACCCTGTATCTCGCAGAGATTTTTGGGATATAATAGCAAGGCTGAAAGCCCAGGATATTACAATACTGGTTTCAACACCATATATGGATGAAGCAAACCGTTGCGAAAAAATCGCGCTGATACAAACAGGAAGAATTTTATCAGTAAGCACTCCTGCTAAGATCATTGAAGAGTTTGGGCATTCACTTTTTGCGGTTAGGTCGAATGATATGTATGGGCTACTTCAATCTTTAAAACAAAATTCAAGTATCGAACAGTCATATCCTTTTGGTGCTTATTATCATGTGATACCGAAAAAAGGATTTAGTGATACTGATCTTGTTCAGTATCTCGAAACAAATGGTCATACAGAGATTGAGGTCAAGGCAATAAAACCGGATATAGAAGACAGCTTTATAGATTTAATGAAACAGAACGCATAAGCAGAACTATGGATGCAGTAAATAAAGAAAAGGTTATTAGTGTTGACAAGCTGGTAAAACGATTTGGAGATTTTACAGCTGTCAACGAAATAACTTTTGATGTATACAAAGGTGAGATATTTGGCTTTTTAGGTGCGAATGGCGCTGGTAAAACCACAGCCATACGCATGCTTTGCGGCTTATCTACCCCTACAGGCGGAGCAGCAAGTGTAGCAGGACTGGACGTTTATAAACAAGCAGAACAAATAAAGAGAAACATCGGCTATATGAGCCAGAAGTTTTCATTGTACGACGACCTTACTGTAAAAGAGAACATACGATTATTCGCCGGGATATATGGCCTGAGCCGTAAAGTAATAAAAGAGAAGAGTGAAAAAATATTAAAGGAGCTAGGTCTGGAAAAAGAAGCCGATACCTTGGCAGGCTCTCTACCGCTCGGCTGGAAACAAAAGCTGGCCTTCTCTATCTCCATATTTCATGAACCAAAAATTGTTTTTCTTGATGAACCCACGGGCGGTGTAGATCCTATTACAAGAAGGCAGTTCTGGGAAATGATATACAATGCAGCCCATGAGGGCATTACCATATTTGTTACCACACACTATATGGACGAAGCAGAATACTGTAACCGTGTAACAATAATGGTAGACGGGCAAATAGCTGCCTTAGATTCACCTAAGGCACTGAAAGAACAATACAAATCTGCATCCATGGACGAAGTTTTTTATCAACTGGCACGTAAAGCTACACGTAAAGGCGACTAACTATGAAACAGCTATTCTCATTTGTTCGTAAAGAGTTTTATCATATTTTTCGCGACAAGCGTACAATGATAATGTTATTAGGCATGCCTGTGATCCAGCTTATTTTATTCGGGTTTGCCGTCACAAACGAGATTAGAAATTCTTCTATTGCTATCCTGGATAAATCAAATGACATTGCGACACAAAAAATAACCGAACGCTTTCGGGCAAGTAAATATTTCAACGTAAAAGAAGTGCTTCATAGTGAAAGTGATATCCAGAATGCGTTCCGTTCCGGAAAGGTAAAGATGGTCGTGGTTTTCCCTCAAAACTTCAATAATGATTTATCACATACTAACAGCGCGCAGATACAATTAATTGCCGACGCTTCCGATCTGAATACGGCGACTACCCTGATCAACTATGCAAGCAATATTATAATGGAATACCAGTCTACAATATTAGATGCAGATATCCCTTATCGAATTAATACAAACATTAGGATGCTGTATAATCCACAGCTAAGGAGTGCCTATGATTTTGTTCCGGGTGTCATGGGTTTAATTCTTATGCTTATTTCTGCTATGATGACATCGGTTGCAATAGTTAAGGAAAAAGAATTGGGCACTATGGAGATTTTATTGGTATCACCTATAAAGCCATTTTTAATAATTATTTCAAAAGTCATCCCGTATCTCATCCTGTCGCTTATCAATATTTTGAGCGTATTGTTATTGTCAGTATTTCTCCTGAATGTTCCCGTTGCTGGCAGCGTGTGGTTGCTAATGGGTGAGAGCACATTATTTATTATCACTTCCCTCTCATTGGGAATAACAATTTCTACAGTTACACAATCACAGCAGGCAGCCATGCTCATCTCCTTAATGGGGCTGATGCTACCAACAATACTTTTATCAGGCTTTATTTTCCCGATAGACAACTTGCCTTATTTATTACGCCTCTTATCAAACATAGTACCGGTAAGATGGTATATAGGCATTGTAAGATCTGTTATGATAAAAGGCACAGGATTCGGCACTGTGATGAATGAAACTATAATACTGATAGGTTTTACCGTAGTATTTATCCTGATAAGTCTACGGCGTTTTAAAATTCGTTTAGAGTAAAAAACCAGCTTATGCGCACGTTATTATTTCTATTACAGAAGGAGTTTTTACAGATATTCAGGAACAAGACAATACTTGCTATCATCCTTGTTGTTCCTGTTGTACAACTACTTATTCTACCGAATGCCGCTACATTTGAAATAAAGAATATTAAGATAGCTATTGTGGATAATGACCACAGCACTTACTCTGCAGAGCTGATCGATAAATTTGTTTCTTCAGGCTATTTCATACTTGCAGATTATGCAAACTCATACAACCAGGCAATAAAAACGATAGAACGTAATAAAGCGGATTTGATATTAGAGATACCTCCACATTTTGAAAGAGATCTTGTAAAGAAGAGTGTTACTAACCTTTCTATCAGTGTAGACGCAGTGAATGGAGAGAAAGCAGGATTGGGAGCAGGCTATGCGGGACAGATCATCCAGGACTTTAATAAACAAATTCGTACAAAATGGATAGCCTTACCAAAATACAATTCAGCTCCCGTTATCAATATCACTTTTTCAAACTGGTACAATCCCTTAATGAACTATAAAACATTCTTTGTCCCGGGTATATTGGTTCTATTACTTACGTTAGTAGGCGGCTTACTAACCGCATTAAATATTGTGAGAGAAAAAGAAATAGGTACTATAGAACAAATAAATGTAACCCCGATAAAGAAGATACATTTCATCACAGGAAAGCTTCTTCCTTTTTGGCTCATAGGATTATTCATTCTTACAATTGGCTTTATTATTTCTGCACTTGTTTATCACATAGTTCCTGCCGGCAGTTTTTTTACCATATATCTCTTCGCAGCTGTTTACCTGGTTGCCTTTTTAGGATTTGGATTACTGATATCTACCTATAGCAATACACAGCAACAGGCGTTATTTGTTGTCTTCTTCTTTTTAATGATATTCTTTTTGATGAGCGGCATGTTCACACCGATAGAAAGTATGCCACGCTGGGCACAGATAATAACATATTTCAATCCCATCCGCTATTTTATAGAAGTGATTCGTCTGGTAGTTTTAAAAGGCAGCTTATTAAGGGATGTATTTCCGCAGCTGGCAATAATGTGTGTGTTTGCTGTGGTATTCAATGTTTGGGCAATAATTAATTATAGGAAAAAAGCATAAATCCATAAAACAGATAACCCAATTGAAAAATAATAAAGCCTCCGCAAGTAGGGAGGCTCTATTATAATATTTATAAATTTTAATGTCGGTCGTGGCCATGGTCACCATGATCATGATTACCATGATCATGATTACCATTATCATGATAACCATCGTGGTTGCCATGTTGTTTTGCCCATTGCTCATGTTGCGGATGGCCGGGATTTTGATAATATTTTTCTTCATGACTATCCCTTATTGCCATTTGGTCATGATGGCCGCGAAAGCTTGCATATTTTGTCCTGTATACCCTGTCATGAAGCCATGGACTAGGCTCATTTACAACAACTTTATGAACACTATATAAATCTACATTGCCGTACTGTCCGGGTAATGAACCTGCATTGATCCAGCGGCCTCCTTCCTGGTACACAAATACACGGCGATTCACATCGTAATAAGCATCTACATCAGGTATATAATAATATTGAACGTTATCATATCCTGTAGGCCCCCATGCCGGCTGAACGCCTATGTTGACACTTACATGAACCTGGGCATAAGTACTATTGCTAAAACAAGCAACAAAAGCAAGCGCTAATAAAAGGAAGGTTTTTTTCATAAAAAAATTTTTAGATGTTTAAGTGTGATAATTAATGCACGATATAGACTATTAAAATTGTGAATAGTTTATTATCTCTTTTATCTGTAATTAAAAATTGTGCCTACAATTTTGTGGGTATGGTAATATCACATAATTATGATTGGCCTTTTTCTTGTAAGAAAACAAGAAGGTTTGTGTTTTTGCACAGACCTTTTTCGTATGCCACCAGGACTTGAACCGGCCCCACCTGATTTATGACTGGTCTCTTTCTTATAAAAGAAAAGGATTTCTGATCAGGAATCCTTCATGGGGCCCACCAGGACTGAACCTGGGATCACCCGATTATGAGTGGAATGGCGTCGCCTTCACTAGAGTTCCAGAATGCAACTATTAAAATTGATAGTAAGCATGTCAGTAAACAGATTGAAGTTATTCATCCTAAAAAACCTCATTCCAGACACTGTAATGCAGTTCTTATTTAAACAGAATTAGACGTGAATTTAGTGCGAGTTTTAATGCAGCTCCATTTATTCTGATATATTAATATTTTGTATAATACATTACAATTTAACAACTTCTTTGAAGGTGCCTCAATTAAAAATAAGACCATTCCGCCAGACCTCCATATTATTTGGAATTCAATTTTCTTTTTAAACAGGATAAAGGCGAGAGAGTAAAAATTTAAAAATTAAACCGCGAATCCGCCTTTTCTTATTTCTTGGCATAACAATTATAACGAGTAATGGTTATCATATTGCTCAGTTTAAAAAAATGTATGGAGTTTACTGCATATTTAGGTCAGCCATTCCCATTAGGTTCTACATGGGATGGGAAAGGGGTAAATTTTTCAGTTTATGCAGAGAATGCTACAGGAGTTGACTTATGTTTGTTTAATAGTATAGAGGAAGATGAAGAATACATAAAGCTTAAAATGATTGAAAGGTCGGGTAACGTGTGGCACATATATATACCTGGTTTAAAACCTGGTCAGATTTATGGCTATCGTGTATATGGCTCTTACGATCCTGCTAATGGCGCACGATACAATCCTAATAAATTATTGATAGACCCCAATGCAAAAGCAATAACAGGTCCCATAGAGTGGGACAATGCATTGTTTGGATATGAAGTGGGAAGTAGTGCGGAAGACATGAGCTTTAGCCAATCGAATAGCGCAAAATTTGTTCCTAAATGTGCAGTAATTGACCCTTCATTTGATTGGGAAGATGATGCTCCACCAAAAATCCCGATACATAAAACCATTATTTACGAAGCTCACGTAAAAGGACTTACCAAACTTCATCCCGATATACCGGAAAATATCAGAGGTGCTTACGCTGCTATTTGTCATCCGGTTATGATAAATTATCTGAAAGATCTTGGCATCAATGCTATCGAGCTGATGCCAGTTCATTACTCTATTAGCGACCATCATTTAGAGAAAAAAGGGCTTACTAACTATTGGGGATATAATACCATTGGATTTTTCGCGCCCGATTATCGCTATTCCAGTAGTAGCATGCTAGGCGAACAGGTAAATGAATTTAAGACAATGGTCAAAGAATTGCATAAAAATGGAATTGAGGTAATTCTTGACGTTGTGTATAATCATACAGCTGAGGGTAACCAAATGGGGCCTACATTATCATTTAGGGGAATAGATAATTCCAGTTATTATCGGCTTACGGATGATAAGAGGTATTATATGGACTATACAGGAACAGGAAATACTTTAAATGCCAATTTACCCGGAGTGTTGCGACTGATAATGGATAGCCTTAGATATTGGATACTGGAGATGCATGTGGATGGTTTCCGTTTTGATCTCGCATCAGCTCTCGCGCGCGAACTGCATGAAGTAAACAGGTTAAGTTCATTTTTCGATATTATATACCAGGATCCCGTTATTTCTCAAGTAAAACTGATAGCCGAACCGTGGGATATAGGAGAAGGTGGATACCAGATAGGTAATTTTCCGCCTGATTGGTCGGAATGGAATGGAAAATACAGAGATTGCATTCGAGACTACTGGCGTGGAGCGGATAGTATGCTCGGCGAATTTGCCGAGCGCTTTACAGGAAGCTCAGACCTTTATCGGGCTGATGCGCGCAGACCTACTGCAAGTATTAATTTTATTACCGCACACGATGGTTTTACGTTGGAGGACCTTGTTTCTTACAATGAAAAGCATAATGAGGCTAATGGCGAAAATAATAACGATGGAGAGAACAATAACCGGTCATGGAATTGTAGTATAGAAGGCCCCACTGATGATGAAACAGTTTTAAAACTAAGAAAAAAGCAAAAACGGAATTTTCTAACAACACTTTTTTTGTCGCAGGGAGTTCCAATGTTATTGGCAGGTGATGAAATGGGACGCACGCAAAATGGAAATAATAATGCTTATTGCCAAGACAACGAAATCTCCTGGCTAAATTGGGCAAAGGCTGATAAAGAGTTACTTGAATTCACAAAGCGATTAATACATTTTCGTACGGCTCATCCTATATTTTGTCGTAAGCGATGGTTCCAGGGACAGGCTATAAGAGGTACTAATACTGAAGACATTGCATGGTTTTTACCGGAAGGGACAGAAATGACAGAAGAAAACTGGAATAACAGTTTTGCGAAATCGCTCGCTGTTTTTCTGAATGGAAATGGAATTCACTCCCTGAATGAACTGGGCGAACGGATAGTAGATGATAGTTTTTATTTAATATTCAATGCTCACTATGGTTCTGTGAAATACAAGCTTCCTGATAAGAAGTATGGAAATAGCTGGACAAAGGTAATAGATACAAGTGCTGCCATTATGGATGAACAAAAAGAGACTTTTTCGCCCGGCGATGAGATTACAGTAAAAAGCAGATCATTGGTTGTACTGATAACCCCCCTTCAAAAAAATGAATAAAACAAATGTCCTTGAAAGGGGAATAGGAATTAATTATAAAAAAGAAAGATCGGAAATAACACTGTGGGCTCCGCATGCAAAAAGTGTAGAGCTTTTTATGTGTGATAAAAATATTGCCTTGCCACTACAGAAACAGCAATTTGGCTATTGGCATACAATACATAACATCAATGTTGGTGATAATTATTATTTCATATTGGATGGGGAAAAGCAACTACCTGATCCAGCCTCGCTATCACAGCCCAATGGAGTACATGGTTTCTCGCAGGTTGTAGATTTAAATGATTTTAGATGGACAGATAGATCATGGAAAAATCCGGCGTTGCAGGATTATATTTTTTATGAATTGCACATCGGCGCATTTACTCCAGCGGGTACATTTGCTGCACTCGAAGAAAAACTGGATTATCTAAAAGAGCTTGGCATTACTGCCATTGAAATAATGCCTGTTGCTCAATTTCCAGGAGCAAGAAACTGGGGATATGATGGAGTTTTCCCTTTTGCTGTTCAAAATACATATGGGGGTGCAGGCAGTTTACAGCATCTAATAAATGAATGTCACAAAAAAGGCTTGGCTGTAGTGCTCGATGTGGTATATAATCACTTAGGTCCTGAAGGGAATTATCTGAGTTCATTTGCGCCGTATTTTACTGATAAGTATCATACCCCTTGGGGTAAAGCAATAAATTATGATGATGCGTGGTGCGATAATGTGAGAAAGTACTTTATTGAAAATGTTTTAATGTGGCTAAGAGATTTTCATATTGATGCCTTACGGTTAGATGCAGTTGACACTATTAAAGATTTTAGCCCCAAACATATACTCAAAGAAATGAAAGAGTATGTTGATGAACTAATAGCTGCTACTGGACATAAACACCATTTGATTGTAGAATGCGACCTGAACGACACACGTTTTATTGATCCTGTTAAAGAA
The DNA here is from genome assembly GCA_035606335.1 of Flavipsychrobacter sp. Taxonomy (GTDB): domain Bacteria; phylum Bacteroidota; class Bacteroidia; order Chitinophagales; family Chitinophagaceae; genus DATNFP01. Next base: position 13,292 of record DATNFP010000104.1, read on the forward strand.
GGTGGTTATGGCATAGGCGCACAATGGCTGGATGACTTTCACCACTCCCTGCTTGTCGCAGCCGGTCATGATCGTAAAGGTTATTATGCCGATTTTAATGGTATTCAGGATCTCGCAAAGTCTTATAGGAATGCTTACGTGTATGATGGTGTCTACTCCGCTTATCGACAAAAAACGTTTGGCACCAAAACCGATAAAAATGTTACAAAGCAATTTATCGCGTTTTCACAAAATCATGACCAGGTTGGTAATCGTATGTTAGGTGAGCGCACAAGTACATTGCAAAGTTTTGAAATGCAAAAGCTTCTCATCGGAGCTGTTATGATAAGTGCTTATTTGCCATTTTTATTTATGGGAGAAGAGTGGAGCACACCCAATCCGTTTTTATATTTTACCGATCATTCGGATCGTGAACTAATTGAAGCCGTGCGCAAAGGACGCAAAGCTGAATTTGCAGCTTTTCATTTAAAGGGTGAAGCTCCAGATCCCGATGCTGAGGAAACATTCGATAACTCAAAATTGAATTGGGATATACAGTGCATTGAACCTCATAAAACTATGTTATCCTATTATAAAACGTTGATAGGATTAAGAAAACACCGACCTGCGTTATATAGCCTAATAAAGGAAAATTTATATGTCAAGGTTAATGAAAAGCAAAATGTATTGATATTAAAGCGTTGGTATAATGATGAAGAAATTTTGTGTTTGCTCAACTTCTCAAAAGAAAAGCAATCCGTTGCAATATCGGGTTCGGGAGAGTGGTATAAACTTTTCGATTCAGCAAGTGTCAAATGGAGAGGTCCGGCAGATGCGCCTGAAAAAGTAAATAAGGATGTTACATTACAACCTGAGTCACTAATAATATATACCAATAAGCATGTTTGATCCTGGCACAACTTATCGGATACAGTTTCATAAAGATTTTACTTTCCAATCTTTAGAGGAAATAATTCCTTATTTGCATAAGCTGGGGGTAAGCGCCATATATGCGTCTCCAATATTTGAAGCAGTTCCCGGCAGTAATCATGGATATGATGGTGTAAATCCCAACAGGATAAATCCTGAAATCGGAACTATAGAGCAACTAAGGCAAATAAGCAAAAAGCTAAAAAATCTAAACATAAACTGGATACAAGATATTGTGCCTAACCATATGGCGTTCCATTCTCATAATGCATGGCTCATGGACGTTTTGGAAAAAGGTGAAGCTTCTCCTTTTGCGCCTTATTTTGATATAGAATGGCGCAAGGATGGGAAACAAGAAAGATTAATGTGTCCTTTTTTAGGTGACATTTTGGGTGATGTAATAGACAAAGGAGAGCTTACGATCATTTATTCCGACGGAAAATTTGCGTTTAAATATTTTGATAGTTTTTTTCCATTGAAATATGGTTCTTATGCTGCAATAATTAACTACGGTAACAATGAAAAAATAAAAGACACTTTATTGCAATTATTGGATAAAAGTGATACTGAAACACTGCAAATAGAGCTAAAAGATAATCATGTTAAAACATACATTGATAAGTGCCTGGAAATAACTAATAGCGATAAAGTATTACTAAAAAATATTGCTGATGAACAACATTACAGGCTGTGTCATTGGCAGGAAACAAATGTTCAGATAAACTATCGTCGTTTCTTTACTATCAATGGGCTCATTTGTCTTAATATCCAGAGTGAAGATGTATTTAGTAATTATCATACTCTTATCAAATCATTAGTTGATGAAAATATTTTTCAGGGATTACGGATAGATCACATTGATGGATTGTATAATCCTACTCAATACCTTTTTGATTTGAGGAAATTAACGAATGAAGACATTTACATAACCGTGGAGAAAATACTTGGGATAAAAGAAGAAACTCCATCTTACTGGACTGTACAGGGGACTACAGGATACGATTTTCTTGCGATGGTGAACAATGTGTTTACTAACACAAAAAATAAAAGAAAATTTACAACACTATATAAGACGTTCGCCAATAACCCTAATAATGTTCATCAACAGTTTTACGATAAGAAAGCATATATCCTTTATGCCTACATGAATGGTGAGCTGGACAATCTATATAATCTCTTTAAAGAATTAGATCTTGTTGAAGAGTCAGTTTTAGCTGCTATTCCTTCGGATATCTTTAAGAAGGCTATTGGTCTGTTTTTGGTTTATTGCCCGGTGTACAGATACTATGGAGACAAGATGCCTTTATCCACCGAAGAGAAAAATGCCATACAGCAAATATTTAACGAAATAAAAGAAAAAAATGAGACACTCGACGCTGCAGTTTCGATTTTAGAAAAAACATTATTAAGCGATAAAGATTCAAACAAAAATGATGTCATAAGATTTTACCAGAGGTGTATGCAGTTTACAAGTCCTCTTGCAGCAAAGGGGGTTGAAGATACACTGATGTACACCTACAATCTTTTTATTGCTCATAATGATGTTGGCGATTCCCCGGAATTATTTGGAATCTCAATTTCTGAGTTCCATAGCATGATGCAGGATCGCCAAAGGAAATGGCCATACACCATGAATACAACCTCAACCCATGATACGAAGCGTGGTGAAGACGTGCGTGCCCGTTTAAATGTACTTTCCGATATTGCTGATAAATGGGAAGAGGCTGTAAAAAGATGGCGAGGATATAATTCTGAAATAAAGAAGAGTATTTCATTGGATGCTAATGATGAGTATTTCATATATCAAACATTAATAGGCACATATCCCATGCAGCAACAATTGGATAATGATATAGTTCCTCGTTTGCAGGCATATATGATAAAAGCCGTTCGGGAGGCTAAAATTCACTCTGATTGGCAACAGCCGGATAGCAATTATGAAAATGATGTAAAGACATTTATCAATGCTTTGTCTGATACAGGGAGGCCATTCTGGAATGACTTTAAAATGTTTCACGGGCAAATGGTAGATCAGGGTATTATTAATTCATTGTCGCAATTATTATTGAAATTTACGTGTCCCGGTATTCCAGATACTTATCAGGGATGCGATCTATGGGACTTAAGTATGGTTGACCCTGATAATCGCAGGCCCGTTGATTATGAGTTACGGGAACAATGGCTCAATGAAATAAAAAGTAGAAAAAGCAATACAGAATTAATAAGCGAACTGTGGCGCGAGCGCTATAACGGAAGGATAAAGCTTTGGCTTATTAACAAATTGCTGGAACAACGCAGGGATAGCAATAGTTTTTTTGTAAAAGCAGATTATATACCACTAAAGGTTGAGGGCACATATAAAAATAATATACTAGCATTCGCACGGTACTATGATGATGATTGGTATATAGTGGCTTTGCCGTTACATATGGCAACGCTTCAAAAAGATAATGAAAATAGTATTAATATCGATTGGAAGGATACAAGCATTGTGTTACCTGAATATGCACCTTCTGAATGGAAAGATTTATTTACTACCAACATACTAAGCGGACAAAATAAAATACGCATTGATGATTTCAGGAACTTTCCATTTATTCTGCTCAAAAATATAAATGTTAAAAGCAATCGCAAGGCAGGCATATTATTTCCTGTATTTTCTATTGCTTCTCCATATGGTATAGGTGATTTTGGTCCTGATGCAAAAGATTTCGTTGACTCTTTACACCGCAGCAGACAGAAAGTGTGGCAAATATTGCCACTCAATCCTACAGAGGCCAAAGCCGAGCACTCGCCCTATAGCTCTACATGCAGTATGGCTAGTAATCCATTATTTATCAGCCCTCGTCTTTTGGCAGAAGCGGGTTTGCTGGATAGAGATAAATTAAAAGAATATCAATTACCGCTAAATGACAAGGTCGATTATACAACCGCAGAAAAAACAAAAAAAGAAATATTTGATACGGCTTATAATGCCTTTATAACAGGCGACTTTATTTCATTAAAATATAGCTTTGAAGTTTTTTGTAAGCAGCAGGCTCACTGGCTTAATGACTATGCAGCGTATACTGTTTTAAAAAATAAATTTAATGACATCCCGTGGTTTCAATGGCCTGAAAAATATAAGAAACATGATGCAGAATTTTTAAAAGAACTTAAAAATACTGAGGCACAATCGATACATAAGATTAAATGGCTTCAATTTATTGCCGATAAGCAATGGAAAGAACTAAAAGAATATTGTAATAAATCAGGAATAGAAATATTTGGCGATCTGCCATTTTATATCAGTTATGATTCATCCGATGTCTGGGCTAATCCTGATATGTTCTGCCTTGATGAGAATGGTAATATGGAAGGTATTGCAGGTGTGCCTCCTGATTATTTTAGTGAAACTGGTCAGCTGTGGAATATGCCTACCTACAACTGGAATAATCTGAAAGAAAATAATTATGAATGGTGGATGGCAAGACTGAAGAAAAATTTAGAGATGTTCGATATAGTACGTATTGATCATTTCCGCGCATTTGATGAATATTGGCAGGTGCCCGCAGGTGAGGAAATTGCCGTACATGGAGAATGGATAAAAGGTCCCGGTATTGATTTCTTTAATATAGCAAAGGAGAGGTTTGGCGTATTGCCGATAGTCGCCGAAGACTTAGGAGATAATATGGAAAAGGTATACGAGCTGCGAAATGCTGTAAATCTACCCGGTATGAAAGTCTTGCAATTTGCCTGGGGAGAAAACATGCCTTACTCCGTAGATATACCACATAATTATTTGGTAAATTGTGTTGCGTATACGGGCACGCACGATAACAATACAACAATAGGGTGGTACAAAGAAGAAACAAAAAAAGCTGACCATGAAAGAATGCGGCAATATCTGGATATAGGTGTAAACAGGAAAAATATAAATGATGTTCTGAATCGTGTGCTATATGCCACCGTAGCAAATATGGTTATCCTGCCCATACAGGATGTTTTAGGGTTAGGTAAAGAAACCCGCTTTAATACGCCCGGTACAAGTGAGAATAATTGGCTATGGCGGTTCCCTGAAAATTCCCTTCCATCGCGAGTTGAAAAACAATTAAAGTCGTGGGTAACCATGTATAACAGGTAAACACTATCGTTACATATAGCTGCCGCTTTGTTTTAGTATTATCACTCCTAAGGGGGGTAGTGTAAGTGATAAAGAATGTGTTTTACCGTGTCTTGAGATTGGTGCTGTTTGCAAAATATTATCATTATGAACATTGCTACCACCAAACTCGTCACTGTCTGAATTAAATATCTCTTTATAATAACCCATATATGGCACACCCATACGATAGTTATATAATACCATCGGAGTAAAATTGCATATAAGCACTAATGAATTACCTTGTTTATCCTTACGCAACCAACTAATTACACTGTTGTTTGCATCATTAAAATCTATCCATTCAAAACCTTCTGGTGAGAAATTGTTTTCGTGTAGTTCCGGCTCGTTTGTATAAAGCTCATTTAGTTTTTTCAACAATTTTTGTATCCCCTGATGTTGTGGATTATTATTTTCACTCCAGTCCAGGCTATGGTCGTGTCGCCATTCATGACCCTGTGCGAATTCCCCACCCATAAAAAGTAATTTTGCTCCTGGATGTCCATACATATAACTATACAGCAATCTAAGGTTAGCGAACTTTTGCCATTCGTCTCCCGGCATTTTACTTAGCAATGAGTATTTCCCATACACTACTTCGTCGTGAGATAATGGCAAAATAAATTTCTCACTGAAAGTATAATAGATATTAAAAGTGAGTACATTTTGATGGTAGCTACGGTAGATGGGATCATGAGAGAAATACCGGAGTGTGTCATTCATCCAGCCCATCATCCATTTAAGATCAAACCCAAGGCCACCATCTGATGTAGGATGTGTAACCCCAGACCACGCTGATGACTCTTCTGCAATGGTAATAGTATCTGGATAATAGGTATGCATTGCATCGTTAAAATCTTTTAAGAAAGCAACAGTCTCCAGGTTTTCGCGCCCCCCAAATTCATTGGGTGCCCATTCACCTGGTTTACGGGAATAATCTAAATATAGCATTGATGCTACTGCATCCACTCTTAAACCATCTATGTGAAATTTATCTAGCCAGTACAAGGCGTTACTTATTAGAAAAGCTCGTACCTCATTCCTGCTATAATTAAAAATATAGCTCTTCCAGTCCGGATGGAAACCCTTGTTTAAATCGGCATGTTCATATAAATGTGTTCCATCAAAGTAAACAAGCCCGTGCTCGTCACCGGGAAAATGAGAGGGTACCCAATCTAAGATCGCACTTATGCCGAAATTATGAAGCTGGTCTATCAAATACATAAAATCCTGCGGTGTTCCGTATCTGCTACTTGGTGCAAAGTATCCCGTTATCTGGTATCCCCACGAACCATAAAACGGATGCTCCATTATCGGCATAAATTCCACATGAGTAAAGCCCATGTACTTACAATATTCAGGTAATGTGTCAGCCATTTCTCTGTAAGTCATAAAACGACCATTATCCTCCACAATTCTCCTCCATGATCCTATATGCACTTCATAGATGGACATTGCTTTTTCCTGCCATTTTACTTTTGGCCTTTCTTTCATCCATTTTTTATCATTCCATTTGTAGTTGTCTTCCCATACTATTGAGGCCGTTGCCGGTGATGTTTCCCAATGTATCGCGTAAGGATCTCCCTTTTCAACCCTAAAACCATTATGTGATTCTATATAGTATTTATAATACTCACCCTGACCTATGTCCGGAATGAAGAGCTCCCATATTCCGGAGCCATCCCATCTTATATTCATAATGTGAGAATGCCTATTCCAGTAATTGAAATTTCCTATTACAGAAACAAATGAAGCATTAGGTGCCCACACAGCAAAATAAGTCCCCGCCGCTCCATTTATGATAACTATATGAGAGCCTAATTTATCATAGAGCCTATAATGCTTCCCTGCCTTAAATAGATCAATATCATAATCAGTAAGCAATGAAAAATATGGTGATGCATCAGTTGTTATAACCACATCACTTTTTGTTGAAGTATTTTTTTTCGCCTTAGCTGCCATATTATTGTTCTTTACTCATGATTGCTTTTATACCCCTTAGTGGAATAATAACCCATTCAGGGCGATTGTTTAGTTCATAATTAAGCTCATAAATAGCTTTCTCAAGTATATATGTTTTCAATAATACATTCAGGTCGTCTCTATCTTCAGGCACCAGCATACTTTTTTTAATTGTATTCAGATACGAGTGCAGGTAAAATGCGCTCATGTAGTGTTGCCATTGTTCTACATAAGGAATAAGTGTTTCTCTGTCTTCATTTCTGATGCTGTTGTTTAGAAAAAGACTTCCATAAGCTGCATAATGAAACGATCTCATCATGCCTGCAACATCACGCAATGGGGAGCGTTTTAATCGTCGCTCACTATAGCTTTTCAGGGGCTCGCCTTCAAAGTCAATTATCAGAATATCCTTACCTGTAAACAATGTTTGCCCTAAATGATAATCCCCATGAATGCGAATTTTTAAGGCGTCAAGTTTTTTACTATATATATTACGAAATTTATCAAGAATATCATCTCTCAATTCTAACACTTCTTCTGCTTCAGGTACTATATGCTCAGGAAGAGTTTTCAGCGTTTTGTATAAAGTTTGAAAAGCTCTACGCACAAGTGATTGAAAAGATGAAAATAATGAGCGTTGATAATGTAAAGAAAACTCTTCTGGTTTAAAATCTTTCTTATCCGTTGCCGTAGCAAACGCCAGGTGCATTTCTCCCGTCCTTATCCCTAATAGTTGTACACGTTCGGTAACTGGTGCTTCCAGCAATTCTTTTAGGTTGGCCGGAAGGTTATCATATGCCACTATGGATTCATCTATTCCAGAAGGTACACTCGGGTTTTGTGCCGTTGTATTGATTTTAATATTCGAAAGTATTTTTTCATTATATGAATTCAACCTGTCCAGCATATAATTCCAGCCATCCGTATTGTTGCCTATCAGTTCCTGCATCATTCCAAGCGCCATAGAATCTCTGCTCGATTTCCATTCTATAGAGCCTATATAGGCAGGCGTACGTTTAAATTTGGCGACTTGGGTTAAATAGCGCGTTAGCTCCAGATCCGGATTCGTAACACGATCTACCTTTCTGTATATTTTTAGAAAGAATGCATTATCATAGACAATAGAGGAGTTACTTTGTTCTGCGGATAATATTTTGGTTTTTATATTACTGTTTTCTTTTATGTAGTTCTTCAATAGTTTATTGCTTGAAAAATGTATGTCTTCATCATCGCTCACTTCAATATGGTGATTAGCTCCCATTAGTTTGATCATTGTTGATCTGAATGAGTCGCTATACAAAGCATCATAAAGAATACCAGTTTCATTTTTCTTTTTTATATTACTTATAACTGCCTGCGGATGATTTTCCTTTATTATAGTTGCATTTTTTTCATTTGCAAAGCTTACAGGCAACTGATAAATTTCTGGCAAACCACTTTTATATGTAATTTCTACAAGCAGTATAACTGTTTCGTTTTCTTCTATTGGGATTAGTGCATGGTCAATTATCCTTATACTATGTATAGTACGTGCTTTGCCACCAAACCATCTCATCTTCATCAGGTAGTCAGGTAGTATCACATTAGTAAAATCTTCAGAAGCTTCTTCAGCGATATCTTTCAGATTGTCTACTTCCAATGTGTACAGTTTGTGATCATGATTAATAGCATGACCTGTTTTTTTTAATAAAAACCATTGGCATTCATATGAAGACAATGTTATTAAGTACGGGGTATTTGCTTTTATTACTGGAAAAGCATTGTTACTGAATACCTCTATCGGTTGATATCCCTTATATTCAGACATGTCAAGTTCTGCCGGCAACGAATAGCGGGAAAGATTGACAACAACTAACATTATTTCATCCTCATAAGTTCGTGTAAAAGCAAGCACTTTAGGATTTTCTATATTGACAAATTTCATTTTTCCCCTGCTGAAGGCTTTATATTTCTTTCTGGTGCTGATAAGCCTTTTCATCGACCATAACAGTGAAGATGTATTGCGGTTTTCTATTTCCACATTCACGGACTCATAATGGTACAAAGGATCTAATATAGCAGGCAGGTATAGACGTTGAGGATTAGCTTCAGAAAATCCCGCATTTCTGTCTACTGACCATTGCATAGGAGTTCTTACGCCATCACGATCGCCTAAGTAAAAGTTATCACCCATTCCTATTTCATCACCATAATATATTACCGGTGTTCCTGGTAAAGAAAATAACAGGTAGTTCAACAACTCTATTTTGCGACGGTTATTTTCCATTAAAGGCGCAAGGCGATGTCTGATCCCAAGATTTATACGTGCTTTCGGATCTTTTACATATACCTTATACATGTAGTCTCGTTCCTCGTCAGTAACCATTTCTAATGTTAGCTCATCATGGTTGCGCAAGAATATTGCCCATTGGCAAATATCAGGTATATCAGGCGTCTGGTCGAATATATCTATAATAGGGTAGCGATCTTCCATCTGCAGCGCCATAAACATACGCGGCATTACAGGGAAGTGATAATTCATTTGACACTCATCACCATCACCGAAATAATGTACGGCATCTTCAGGCCACATATTTGCTTCCGCTAGCAACAAGGTTCCGGGATAATATGTATCTACGTGTTTGCGAAGGCTTTTTAAAAAAGCATGCGTTTCAGATAGGTTTTCACAGTTTGTTCCTTCTCTCTCAAATAAATATGGTACAGCATCTAATCTAAACCCATCTACACCAAGACTACACCAGTAATCAATGATTTTAAAGATTTCTGCCTGTACATTTTTATTGTCATAATTCAGATCAGGCTGATGATGAAAGAACCGGTGCCAGTAATATTGCTGTGCTACGGTATCCCATGTCCAGTTAGAAGATTCAAAATCCTGGAAAATAATTCGTGCATCTTTATATTTTTTTGGATCATCTGTCCATACATAATAGTCTCTCTCGTTAGAACCTTTAGGTGCTTTTCGTGCTCTTTGAAACCAGGGATGCTGATCAGAAGTATGGTTGATTACTAACTCCGTGATTACTTTTAGGTTTCGTTTATGTGCTTCTTTTAAGAATTTTTTAAACTGCTTTATATTTCCATATGCAGGGTTAATGCTATAATAATCTGCAATATCATATCCGTCATCTTTTAGCGGAGAAGGGTAAAATGGTAACAGCCAGATAGCGGTTATACCTAGATTCTGCAGATAATCTAATTTTCCCAATAGACCTTCAAAGTCACCAATACCGTCACAATTGCCATCTCTGAACGCCTTAATGTGCAACTCATAGATTATTATGTCTTTGTACCAGTGTAGATTGTCATTTATGGAAATATTGTCTTTCATCGTGGGGGTAATAATTATTTAATTACTTTAAAAACGTGCCCGGGGATATCGTATGGATTAAGCCGCACATAATTCCATTCTGCATACCATATATATTTATCTCCGCTTAGTAAATCGTGCACAGTATAAGTATCGCCTTGCTCTATATTCATAACTTTTAATGGGAGCTTTACATTGGCACTCTGGACATTATGTGGATCAAGGTTAATGGCTACGATTATTATATTACTGCGACTATCATCATATTTCACATAGCATATAATATTGTCATTGTTCGTTTCGGCAAACTCTATGTTCCATGTTGTCTGCAAGGCTGCATTCTCATGTCTTATCTTATTAATGCGAAGAATGATCTCTCTGATTTTAGTATAGCCTGTCCAGTCCCAGCGTTTTATCTCATACTTTTCATTGTGTATATATTCTTCCTTGCCTGCCATAGGCTCATTAATTCCCAATTCATAAACTGGTCCATAAAGACCGTAATTTGAGGATAAAGTAGCGGCGAGCAAAAGCCTTATAACGTGAGCATTTTCACCACCAACGACCAATTCTGGGGCAAGTATATCAGGGGTGTTTGGCCAAAAGTTAGGGCGGAAATAATACCTTCGTTCAGTTTTGGTCAGCTCGTTTATATACTCTATTAGCTCCCATTTAGCATTGCGCCAGGTGAAATAAGTGTACGATTGTGTGAAACCTATCTTGGCCAATCTCTCCATTATCCTTGGCCGGGTAAATGCTTCAGCAAGAAAAATTACTTCCGGATATTGTTGTTTTATTTCCGGTATCATCCATTCCCAAAACGAAAAGGCTTTTGTGTGTGGATTATCTACCCTGAATATCGTCACACCTTTTTCTATCCAAAACTTGATTATGTTTTTCAACTCTTCCCATAATCCCATCCAATCCCTGCTTTCAAAATCAAAAGGGATAATGTCCTCATATTTCTTAGGTGGATTTTCCGCAAATTGTACGGTTCCATCGGCACGCCATTTAAACCATGCGGGATGCTCCTTTACATAAGGATGGTCCGGCGAGCATTGAAATGCAATATCCATTGCTATTTCAATGTCATGCTTTTTAGATTCATTAACCAGGCTTTTAAAGTCTTTTAGTTGCCCAAGCTCGGAGTGTATCGCTTTATGCCCTCCCTTTTTATTTCCAATAGCCCAGGGTGACCCCGGATCATCTTTTAATGCTGTTAGCGAATTGTTTTTCCCTTTACGGTGAGTAAACCCTATTGGATGTATAGGAGGCAAATACAAAATGTCAAACCCCCATTTAGCAATAAGGGGTAGTAATTTTTTTACATCATTAAAAGTGCCATGCTTCCCAGATTCTGAGCCCGCAGATCTGGGAAACAACTCATACCAGGTACTAAACTCTGCTTTCTTTCTGTCTATGATTATTTCAAAAGTTTCCGAAGTGGTTATCCTGTCTTTATCTATGTATTTGCGTAATATTTCGCCGATCATTTTATCCTTTACTAATTCTATTCCGCTTGCGTTATCGGCCACATAGCCAAGCTCATCAGCCCATTTGGAAAGGATCTCTTTATTCTTCCCTTTAGCTTTTGCTATCGCTCCATCAGCTATCTGTATTCCCGCTTTAAGGTCTGTAACAATGTCTTGTTGGGCATTATATTTCTTTAGCACACTTTCCCGCCATGTAGTATAATGATCTATCCACCCGGATATATTAAATTGATACACACCTATTTTGTCGGGAACAAAAGGAACTTCCCACCTGTCGTTTGTAGTGAACTCTAACTCTAGTTCTTTCCAGTTTTTATCAGAACTGCATTTTATTAATATAAAAGCTGCGAGCTTATCATGACCATCAGTAAAAACATCTGCTGAGATAATAACCGAAGTATTTATTATTGCTTTTGCCGGGAATTGCCCGCATTCTACAGTAGGCATAACATTACCTATAATAACCCTTTTTCGTCCGGCGATGTCTGTCATTGCGAAAATCTGTAATTAAGTGAGTACCAGTTGCTGGCGCAGTACACTATATATAAATTTCATACCAGCTATAACTTTTACATTTAGTAAGCCGTATTATGAGTTTTGTAAGCAATTGTTTTATTTCCTTTATTTCTTTTTGAGATTCACTGTTGTACTTATTTTATTTCAAGATCAACAACCTTTTGGAATGTAATTGCTATTTTAGTTAAGAACTTTATTAATCTGAATTAACTCTCGAAATTTTGGCTTTTTTTAATTAAGCTTATTTATAGCTTATCGCCACTTTAATATCACTCATCAGGAAAAAATGCCTATGTAGATGGGTGTCTATAAAAGGTCAGTCGATGGTAATAGGAAAATAATTAAGTCCAAAGAATAGGCGGACCATAGCCTGTTTTATACAACTGCTGTCCTACTATTTAGATGGAGAAGTTTATGAATGATAAATTACGTCTCCGTGCAATATTTTTGATGGATATCCCTAATACTGTTGTAGAACTCATCAAATAAATTATCGAGATGCTGTTCACGAGTCTCCAAAGAGTAATTTACTCTATTGGCAACATTTTCTTTAGTAATGCTGAATTCGCTTATTCCTATTGTATTGAGAATAATACCCAAACGATCCAAACAATCCCGTATCTGTTTATATGGAATTTGCGCCATTATATGCTGTTATAAATTAGAAATGATTTATCCGCCACATTGGAGAATGCACCGCTGTTGACGTTAATAAACTATGCCATCAAAGCTTAACTATTTACCAGCTACCAACGAGTCATTCATTAATGGCACTCTTCTTCAAACGCAATGAAGACAATGAGCAAAAGTTTAATGTAGCAATAGTGTACGGACCAGGGTATGCCGACCACGTCATCAAAGATCAGCTACGATTACAAGTAAGACCAAAAATGCAATAATTTGATATAGCCTAAAAGTAAATCCTCTAATATTTTCAATGCCTGCCCGATTAAACTATATTCCAAGGCTAAAGCGTTTAAAGGTTTCTTTAGTGATCATCCGGCAGTTCTTTGATACCTGTTCCAATGTGCAGTTCAGCATCTTGATATTCACAGGTATGCCTTTACGCATTTCCATAAAATCCAGCCGCAATACGCCTTCTCTATCTATATCAGGCTTACCTGCAAGATTGCTAAAAAGCTCATATGCCATATTAGCATCATCGCCGATGTAGAACCGGCCATACCCAAAATAATCGTCACCCTTCTTTACATTGAGGTCTATGTAAAATGCAGTGTCCGAATTACTAAATGAAGTATCCATAAATTATCATTTGATACCGATGACTATTTCTTCTGCCCGCGCAGCAGGCCCGGATAGTTCTTGTCAAAGAACTGATCACGCATAGAATCCATTTGCTGCATCATTCTGCCTATGTCAAAAGACTGATCTTTCCACTTGTTCATAAAATAGTCAGGCCGTATAAAGTTTTTATAAAACAGGCTGTCATCCCAAATGGTTTTCCCAAACTGTTCGTTGAAGATTGATGGAAAACTACTATCGAATTGTTTTTGAAATTGTTTCATGACTGAATCAACTTCGACATGTTGCATGTTGCCTGACTTATTGGAATACGACCACACATAAGTGGAATCATAACCGATGACATTCCCTTTATCATCATACTTCTTTGTTACTTTGCTGCCGATAACCGGTTGGCTACCGGATTGTTTTGATATGACCTTATTGTCTTTATGTTCCTGGGCATTGCACCCCGTAATGCAAAAGGCCATCAGCACTGCTGCTATTGACTTTTTCATAACCTTATTAAAATAACCGCTGCAAAATAAATAATCTTCTCACGCGGTAGATTGAAAAAAAAGTTAAAATGAATTTCAAAAAAATTGAGATGATTATCAAATCGCAGTACCCTAAGACCGTGAGTGAAAATACCTCCATAAGTCCTGCTATCGGTTACCAGAAGATATTTACTTTCACAGTTTTTTAAAAATCTATGGTACGTAGTTTGTTTGTCGTTTTTCAGATCAAAATATATCGGTTATGAACAGGAACATTGTTAAAACAACAACTGCTTTTCTGTTAGCAATAGCCCTTTATTTTCTTCTGGATTTTGTGGGCCTACCACCGCTTCACAGGGAAACGGCGACCATGCTGAGGGCTATATTGCTGGTTCTGGGCGTTACCGTCTTGTTGATCCTTTATAAGATCAGCAGGAACAACGGGCTATTACAATAGCAATTTAAAAAACTAATTGATTACGCCCTGACGGCTGCCATCTTCGGCGGCCGTTATTGTTTAAGTATATGTTGTGGGACTGATTTTTTTTCATGAGTAAATTTCACATTATCTAACTTTTTTTCAGTTTGGGGTTGTCATTTTTTCCTGTTTAAAGCATTGGCATCCGGTTTGCTTTTAGCTAAGAAAAAAAGGAGGTCAATATGAACAACACAGTAATGAAAAGGGACAATGGCCATACACCGGCCTCATTAAGTGGTTTGGTTGATCAGATCTTTGAGAACAATCTTAACCGCTTTTTCCGTGATGATTTCTTCGGCTCTTCCGGACTGCAGAATGCGAGTGTCCCCGTGAATTTGCAGGAAACCGACAATACATTTGTAATGGAAGTGGTAGCGCCGGGTTTGAAGAAGGAAGACTTCAAGCTCAATGTAAATAATGACGTGCTTATGGTCGGCTTCGATCATAAGGAAAGAGAACAGCAGGAGTCAAAGGATGAAGGCTGGTTGCGTAAAGAGTATAGGAAACGTTCATTTATGCGTAGCTTTAACCTGGACGATTCCATTGATGCGGGTAAGATTTCAGCTAAGTATCTTGACGGTATCTTATATGTTACGCTTCCAAAGAAAGAAGGGGCACAGAGAATATCCAGAAGCATACAAATCAGTTAGGTTTTTCATGGTTAACTAATATGATAAAAGCGGCAATATTGCCGCTTTTATCATGCGAATGATTTAACTATTTACATATATCCGGAATTGCAATCAGGGAAGAGTTGGCATATATACCCCCTATCAATAAAAAGCTGATAAACGTAATTATTGAAACGCCACAACAATCACAAAACAAATACTGGAAAAATCTGATAATTTACATGTCTGGATGGGAGATTACAACCGTTGCCACCACCGTTGGATTCGGTAGCTGCAGAATATATTAATTCTAATTACGATTTTCTTTATAAAATGGAAGAAAATGCTCAAATAATAAATAAATCCACATGGTTTAATTTGAGAGCTGACGAGGAAGACTCCACATTTTATGAATACTGTATCCCAACTAGACGATATAAAACTATACTCAGCATTATTTGGGAAGATTAACTTTTACTTCTTAACGTAATTAGCAA
>DATNFP010000105.1:0-34959 GCA_035606335.1 Flavipsychrobacter sp.
CGCTTTGGGCATGAAAGCAGTGTAATGAATGCTGTATTCCCAAAATTTGAAGAACAGTATATACAGGAAAACACAAAGAAATACCCCGTGGCTGTGAATGGAAAGACACGTATCGAAATGGAATTTCCTTTGGATGCTGACCCTGCTATGGTAGAAAAAAAGGTTCTTTCTGATGAAACAATAAAAAAATGGCTGGAAGGAAAAGAACCTAAAAAAGTAATATATGTGAAGGGCAGAATGATAAATGTGGTAGTATAATGCCCGGCATGAGCCTATTTCCTAATAACTTGTTAAGTGGTAATAAAGCGGATGTTAACCAAACCACAAAAGTTTCCCTAATACTGTAATGTGTTAATCTTTGTGTCAGAGGTATGTTTTAGAAAACAACTTTTTCAATGAAACACATTAGAGGGTTAGACACATTAAGAGCATTTGCCGTATTTTTTGTACTCGTAGAGCATTGGGGGCCAACATTTGCTACCCATTCATTCGGAGGCTTTTTCGAAAGATTTTTTATTCCTACAGGACCATTTGGTGTAAATCTGTTTTTTGTATTGAGTGGTTTTCTTATTACTGCCATACTCCTGAAAGCAAATAATGAAAACAGCAATAAACTATTAGTGGTAAAGAATTTTGTAATGAGAAGGTCTCTGCGCATTTTTCCGATCTATTACCTTGCATTAGCTTTTCTTTTCATCATCAATTACCCCTTTATAAGAGAAAACATTTGGTACTTCCTTACCTATACCTCAAACATATTAGTATATAAAAACAATTCCTGGAATTCATTTTCTCATACATGGTCACTTTCAGTAGAAGAACAATTTTATTTAATATGGCCTTGGGTAATCATTTTCATTAATCAGAAATATTTGAAATATGCACTTTTTGCTTTTATAGGTATCGGTATTGTCAGCACCTTCCTTACAATAAAAGTATTTCATGGTTTTGGCGGTATTCTCAGTCCTAATTGCTTTGATGCATTTGGATTGGGTGGTTTATACGCTTACGCTCATTTGAATGAAGTGCGGCTGAAAAAATTCCAATCCATTTTAAAGTTTGCTTTCCCAACGTCAGTATTGATTTATTTCTTCTGGAAGTTTGCGCCTTATGGCGGATATATAGAACATTTTAATTTCTGCTCAAGAACTATAGACAGCGTAATCGCTTTAGGAATAATCAACTTTGTTATTATTACAAAATCTAAATGGATCAATAATAAATTGTTTGAAAACAAATTTCTCAACCAGATAGGCAAGATCAGCTATGGTATTTATTTGTACCACTTTGCCCTCGGTATTATGTATGATAATTTCGTAGGCCACACATTTCAACAGCATTCTTTCGCATCAGACATATTAACTAATCCATATTTGTCGATTCTTATAAAATTTGCACTGGTATATGGCATTTCTTATCTGTCGTTTGAACTGATAGAAAAAAGAATAATGAATTACAAAAAGCTGTTTGATTACAATAAGACCGAAACTCAAACTATCAAGAGACCTGTATTTGCAAGGCTTTTTGCACGCTTCGCTTAAACGTTAAATTTTGAAAAAAAGTTGAAGCGTCTTGAATTGTTTGGGGTTAACTTTGCACCGCCAAGTTTTCCACAATTTACAATTCATGAAAAATAATAAAACAACCGTTTTTCTTGTTTCATTCTTCATCCTGTTGAGTGCTGTATTCATGGGATACTTTTACAAAGTGAGCCATGAAGAAAAAAAGAGCAATTTGCCGGTGTTAGGCAATCCCGGCCATCATGTAGCAGCCTTCTCTTTTATTAACCAGGATGGTAAGACAATCACAAATGAAGATGTAAAAGGTAAGATATATGTGGTAGAATATTTCTTTACTACCTGTAAAGGCATCTGCCCACGCCTGAATGAAAATCTTACACATGTTTACCAGGCTTTCCGCGGCAATAAAAATGTTTTAATTCTCTCGCATACAGTAGATCCATTAAAGGATACCGTGAAGGCAATGAAAGAATATAGCCTGCGATTTGACGCGGACCCCAGTCAATGGATGTTCCTGACGGGAGACAAGAAAAAACTGTATGATATGGCGCGATACAGCTATCTGATAAGCGCGCAGGATGATACAACAGGCGTAAGCATTGACCAGGATTTTATTCATGACAATCATTACGTGCTTGTAGATAGAGATGGTAGAGTAAGAGGCTTCTATGATGGCTTGAAAATGGATGAAGTCAATAAACTAATAAAAGACATTAACAGCCTGCTTGCCGAAAAGAGCTAATAATGTAACGTCCAGCCAAGCAATAACCAACCGACCACAATTAATTGAGCCGGTATTCTTGTAAAATATAGTAGTGAAAACGTAATAATTATTACGACAAGATTACTCCATTCAAAAGGCATGGACTGAAACAATACAAAACCAGACGCCCAAATAATTCCTACCACCGCAGCATTAATTCCTTCCAGTGCCCTGAATATGACTACATGATGCCTTAGATTCTGATATATAGGAAAGAAGAAAAATAGTAGTAAGGTGCTTGGCAGAAAAACAGCGGTAGTACAAACAATGCATCCCAATATCTGCCACAAAGAGCCATAGGGAGTCATCGCCATCCCACCTACGAATGAGCAAACAGAGAATACCGGACCCGGAACAGCCTGTACCATTCCGTATCCTGTTAATAAATCCTGAGTTGTAACAATAGGAACATGATGCTGACTCAGCGGCCTTGTATCGAACTGATAATCCATCATTGGCAACAATGCCTGGCTGCCTCCAAATACAGTGCTACCAAACCTGTAAAAGTTTTCGAACAGATTATATACACGACGATGCGGCCAACTATGTACCCTGGCCGTTTCACTGAATACACCCGCAATAACAAAAATTGCCGCAAAAAGCCACAGGTTAATCCAGTTTATCTTTTTAGGTTTTTCGTGAGAGTCAGGGATGCGCTTGTTACTGAAATTACTTATCGTGCCAGCTAATACCAATAAAATAGGAAACACCCACGGCGACCGAATAGCCGCAGTTGCTACCAGGCTGCCTGCCATGATGGCCCATGTAGCCATGTGCCGAATGCTATTTTTCATCATCCTGGCTGCAGCATAGCAAACAAAGCCTACAGACATCGGCTGGATATATACAAATAAATTTGTTTGTATTGACTTCGCGTCGAAATAATATAAAAGAAAAGAAAATGCGCCCATTATCAATGCGGCCGGAAACACCCATAACATTAAAGTAAGAATTGCCAATGGTATGCCACCACGCTTCAAAGCAATGAGCATAACGGTTTGAGTTGAGGACGGGCCAGGCAACATCTGGCAGAAAGCATTGTATTCTAATAATTCCTCTTCTGTCACATCCTTTCGTTTCTGAACAAAGGTTTTTACCATCATCCCGATATGCCCTTGCGGTCCGCCAAAAGCGGTAAAGGCGTAAAAAAATACAGCCTTCAGGAATGGGACGTGTCTTAAAAGCATTCCGTTCTTATCTTTTATTCATGAAAAGTAATCACAAAAAATGGGAATTCACACAAAGGATTGAATATACAGCCATGTTTTGTATCTTGCAGGCGCAAATTTATAAATGTCATGAATTACTTGATGCTCACTGCATTTTACGACACCGTAAATAAAAATGTAGGTCCTACTTTAATGTGGGTTTTTATTTTGCTGATGACTATTGAACTAATATATGTTATGGCAAAGTATTTAGGGTCTTCTGACAAAAAGAAATAATCATTTGTCCTCTCATGGAATTGATATAGCTGGTATCCGGAAAGATTATCGTCTTGCTGCACTTGATGAAACAATAGCAGGAGACGACCCGATAGCTTTTTTCAATAAATGGTTTGCTGAGGCAAACGTTGCTGAAATAAGTGAGGTGAATGCAATGACTCTGGCAACTATTGATAAAAATAATGCACCGCATGCCCGCATTGTTTTGCTAAAAGGCCTGGATGACGGTTTTGTTTTTTATACCAATTACGATAGTGCAAAAGGCCACGAATTAGGAGTAAACTCAAAGGCCGCACTTGTTTTTTTCTGGAAAGAATTGGAGCGGCAAGTACGTATAGAAGGAATTGCCGAAAAAGTTTCAGAAAAAGAGAGCGATATTTATTTTTTTTCTCGCCCGCAAGGAAGCCGTTTAGGCGCATGGGCTTCTCCACAGAGCCAGATAATTCCTAACCGGGATATACTGGACAGGAACTACATTAAATTCCAGGAACAATACAAGAACGACATTCCTCGTCCACTTTTTTGGGGCGGTTATCGTATCATCCCTAACATGATCGAATTTTGGCAAGGACGTAGCAATCGAATGCATGACCGCATCCAGTTTACTATAAATGACGGGGCCTGGAAAAAACACCGTCTTGCTCCTTAGCGCCATTTTCCTCATACTTGTTTTTTAGGTATTTCCGAATGCATGGGAGTGTTAGTAACATGGGGATAAATTTTACCGAAGCCTTTAGAATGTCGCCACTTCACAGTATTTTGCAGATATATTTTTAATATTATCCGATCAGCAAGAAAAAAGCCTTTTAAAACAAAGCTCTTTCTGATAAATGCAATGCTATTCTAAACGCATGACAGGTGTGCAGAGAGGCTATTTTCACAATAAAATGAGCATGTTAAGTTAAGCGATAGCAAAAAAATAATAAAAGCATGTATATATCAATAACTAGAAAATCATTATGCGCCCAATCGTACAGATAGCTACTATTGCATGTATATTATTTTTTGCTGCATGTGCTGCCCCACAGAAAACAATTTATTTTAACGACAATACCCCGTTAGACCAATCTGTGCAGGTGCAAAAAATTGAGCGATTGAAAGAAGCGGTTGTTCAACCTGACGATATCCTGGCAATTAATGTAACTACAATAAGCAGTATAGCAGACCCTAAACCGGTAACTATTTTTAATGAGGGGGGCACAGCCTTCAGCATTACGGCAACCATAGGTGGCGCCGGAGGAGGAAGCAGCTCTTCAGGGCATAGTAACGCTTATCGGGTAGATGAAGATGGGTTGATCGATTTTCCAGCGATAGGAAAAATAAAAGTATCCGGACTTACAATGCGGCAAGTGAAAGATCTATTAGCACAGAAGCTCACGGCATATATAAAAGACCCAGTGGTAGAAGCGCGCATTATCAATTATAAAGTAACCGTATTGGGTGAAGTAAATCATCCCGGAACCATTGTAGCGCCAAACCAAAAGATAAATATCCTTGATGCTATCGCAGCTGCAGGTGATATTCCCATTTCTGGAAGAAAAGATAATGTGTTAATTATCAGGGAAACTGAAGGCAACAGGGAGTTTGCAAGGCTAGACCTGAATAGCAGAAATGTTTTTAACAGTCCATATTACTATTTAAGACAAAACGATATTGTGTATGTTGAACCGGCAAAACTACGTCGCCAGCAGAACAACGAATTTTTACAATTCTACCTGCCAACTATAACAGCGCTGATATCAACAGTCTTAGCAGTGTATGGAATAGTGCAGATAACAAAATAATTAAAGCCGAGCCAAAGACTTGATGGAAAATAACCAGCAGTATTCTGATAATAAACTATTAAAACAGTTCAACTCGTCTTTCGATTTCAAACGATTGATGGGTGCTATTCTCAGCAACTGGTACTGGTTCGTGTTGTCTATATCCATTACACTTACCTTGGGCTATTTATACCTGCGCTATACCACACCTAAATATGAAATCAACAGCTCGTTACTAATAGATGAAGGCAATAACCCTGCACAGAATGTATTAAGCAATCTTGACAATAATAAATCTTCCGAATCATCTGTAAATCTTTACAATGAAATGTTCATTCTCCGTTCACAGGATCTGATAGGAGAAGTGACAGACTCGCTAAACCTGAATATACGATACTGGGCTGTGGGCAGGGTAAGGAAAACTGAGCTATACCAGGATTGCCCGATCAAGATTGTATTTGATTCCGCAGGCTATAAAGGCAATTTTGACCAACTAGAGATAAAACAAGTAGTAGACGGACAGTTTGAGGTAAAAGAAAACAAAATAAGCCAAAGAGAGCTTTATGACTCCTGGATAACAAGATCGTTCGGACGGTTTAAAATTCTTTACACTAATGGCCCATCAGTCAACAGAGGGTACCTGACCAGCACATCCATTATTGTGAGGATACAAAACCCAACTACCACCAGCGATGCTATACTAAATGAACTAAGAGTAAATATAAGTGATGGAAGAACAAGCCTTTTAGACCTTACCTATACTGATAATATACCGCAAAGAGGTGTTGATTTTCTGAACATATTGATTCACTTCTATCAGAAAAAGGAACTTGAAGATATTAATCATACTGCTGAAAGAACCCGTGAATTCATTAACCAGCGCAAACAATCCATGATACATGAAATAAGGTCGATGGATACAATGGCTGAAAATATCCAGACCAGCAGTGAGATGATCAACCCCACGGCGCAATCAAGCACTTTTTTCACAGAAAAAACAGCATCTGAAGAAAAGATAAATGATATCCTGGTTCAAAAAGAAGCACTAAACAACCTAAAGAAAAATGTTTTAAGTAATAAAGACCAGGTAATAGCAGGACTTGGCTTATCAGATCCTTTTCTTACCGGATTGATTACCCAATACAACGAGCTCATACAAAAACTGGAAACCTATCAACAAAATTATGGCCCAGAAAACCCTTTTCTACTTGAAACCCAAAGCGAAATCGCATCGGTAAGAAAAAGAATTGTGGATGCTGCAGATAAAGTTCTTTCTTCTTTAACCATTACAGAGGAAAGCTCAGCAAAAAATGCAGCATTAAATACGAGCAGAATTAAAAGTGTACCTGAAGTAGAGGCAAACATAAAAGATGCGAAAAGAGAATATGATGCCTTAACCCAAATTTACCTATACCTATACCAGAAAGGGGTGGAAAACGAAATATCTGTCTATGCAGCCAGCAACAAATCGAAACTGGTTGTTGTTCCATATCCATCAGGAGAGCCTATCAGTCCTGTAAAAAAGAATGTTTACGGGATGGTATTCATATTAGGATTAATGGTGCCTGCCACCTTCTTTATTGTGAAAGAAATGCTGAACAATAAAGTAATCAATGAGAACGACATACAGGCGCTTACAGACATCCCTATAGTTGGAAGCATAAGTAATGTAGAAGCAAATACACAAAGAGAAGCTACCATTGTAGTTGGCCCTCATGTGAGAACAGGCGTTGCAGAACAATTCAGATTGGTACGGGCTAACCTGGAATTTATGTCTGCTTCGAATGATAAAAAGGTATACTTGATCACATCGAGCACAAGCGGGGAAGGTAAATCATTTATTTCCATCAATCTCGGTATCACGATGACACTTGCCAAAAAACGTGTCATCATTATGGAATTTGATCTGCGCAAACCAAAAATCACTGAATATCTCGGCCTAAGCAATGAAGGCGGCATAAGCGGATATCTGGCAGGGATTAATGAACTGGATAAGGTAATAAAAGCTTCTGGTGTACATGAAAATTTGTACATAGCTAATTGCGGCCCGGTACCTCCCAATCCCGGTGAGCTTCTTGTACTGCCAAGCACCCAAAAACTGATAGAAGAGCTACAGGAAATGTTCGACGTAGTGATCCTTGACACAGCCCCCATAGGAATAGTATCAGATGCACTTATACTCTCCCAATATTCCAGCATCAACCTTTTCATTGTGCGGCAGTCATTTACAGTGAAAGACCAGGTGAGAATGTTCAACGCATTATATCACGACGGGAAGATCCAGCATCCGGCAGTTATATTTAATGGGGTAGAATACCTGAAAAAATATGGGTACGGATACAGTGCCGGAGGGTATAGCTACGGGTACTCATATGGTCAGGGCTATGAGAGTACAATTAACGAAACAAATAAAGCCTCAAAGGGTAAAAGCTCATTTGTAAGATTTTTTACCAAATAAAGTATCTTTCTTTTGGTACCTTTTTACATTCTAATAACAGGAAATCGTTATTTTTATCAATAGAGAATAGATAGATTTACAACTTTAAAAAATTGGTAATGGCATTAAGAGGGAGTGCTGTATTTTCAAGTATTGGCAAGCTTTACAGAATTTTTAATCAAAGGCAAAAGCGGGCCTTTCATTGGTTGTTAGTATTAACCTTTATTAGTTCCTTCACAGATATCGTGGGCTTAGCTAGTATTATACCTATTGTGGCATTGGTGTTAACACCTGAATACTATGTAACATTAACACATTATGTTCCCTTCTTAGCTCACATGAATAAACAACATACCCTGCTATTGTTAGTAGGAATATTCTTTTTACTCATTGTAGGGAAGAATGCTTTTGGCTTATATATAAACAGGTTGCAGGTACGCTTTACGCAAAATTTATTTGTTACCTCGTCTATGAATGTTTTGAACAAAGTATATGACCGGTCACTTTTAGACATTCAAAAAGAAA
Source organism: Flavipsychrobacter sp. (assembly GCA_035606335.1). Lineage (GTDB taxonomy): Bacteria > Bacteroidota > Bacteroidia > Chitinophagales > Chitinophagaceae > DATNFP01. Next base: position 8,454 of record DATNFP010000105.1, read on the forward strand.
CGTCGAATGAGCTTGTAAACAAATTAACTTATCTGCAAATAAGTCTTTGCAGCAATGCAGCTATCCCGACAATAATTGTCATTAATGAAGGTATTGTTTTTGCCATTACTGCCATAACCCTTTGTTTATGGAACTGGCAATTGTTCTTATTAATGATAGGCGTCATGATACCTATAATGGGAGGGTTTTATGGGCGGGTAAAGGGTATGATTAAAACTGCAGGTATTGAACGCAGCAACAATATGGTAAAATTATTTGCCGGCGCACAGGAAATGATATTTGGCTATACCGATATTAAAATAGCAGGAACAGAAAAAAACTTTAAAAACAAGTTCGAAAAATATATCCGTCAGTTTAACAGGCACCAGGGTAAAATAGATTTCATGCAATTTATTCCTACCAGGATCATTGAGATAGCCATCTTTCTGTGTGTTATTCTTATTCTTCTATATGGTGTATACGTTATTAAGGATATGAAAACAATAGTAGCCACTATATCTTTATTTTCCGTGTTTGCATATAGGAGCATACCGTCTGTGAACAGGTTTGTTATGGCTATGAGCAATCTTACCTCTACAGAATTTATTTTAAACGATCCGGATTTCCAACAAGAAGAAATGGCAGAAGAGAAACACAAGGAACATTCCCTTTCTTTTAATGATAAAATAGTTTTCAATAACGTTTCCTATCGGTATTCAGAAGATTCGAAGTATGTAATAAAGGATTGTAACCTTACAATAAAAAAGGGCGAGAAGATAGGAATCATCGGAAAATCGGGTGCAGGCAAATCAACACTAATAGGCAATATATTGGGGTTCCTATCTCCAAGTAAAGGAGAAATACGGATAGATAATACTTTACTAAATGATGAAACCATTATTGACTGGTGGAAAATTGTAGGCTATGTAAGGCAGGAAGTATTTATCATGAATACCACCTTTATAGAAAATATAGCTCTCGGTGAACAATTGGAAAATATAAAGGTAGAAAGAGTACAGCATGCTATTAAACTAGCCAGTTTAACCGAACTGGTAGCCGATATGCCTGACGGGCTATATACTATGCTGAATGAACGAGGCAACAATCTTTCTGGGGGGCAGAAACAAAGAATAGCAATTGCCCGTGCAATCTATAAAGGAGCAGAAGTACTGATATTTGATGAGGCAACCTCTGCGCTGGATTCGAAGACTGAGCAGGAAATAACTAACTCCATCCAGCAGCTTGGGCATGAAGATCTAACAATAATCATCATTGCACATAGATATACCTCACTGAAATATTGTAATAAAATATACTCGCTTGAAAACGGACATATAGGTGACAGCTTCACCTATAATGAGCTTGCGACGAACGCCAACACATAACAATTGTAAAACTTTTCTATTAAAGTATATCTTTATTAAGTAAATAGTGTTCCTCTAATTATAAATATGGACAGTATAAAAGTGAGCGTTGTAATGTGCTCTTACAATGTGGAGGTATTTATAGAAAGGGCGATAAAAAGCATTCTTGGACAAACATATAGTAATTGGGAACTTATAATATCCGATGATTCATCTACGGACAGCACTCCTGAAATAATAAAAAGATATCTTACCGACCCGAGGATAAAATATCATAGCAATGCTGCCAATTTGGGCTATGTAAAGAATAAGAACCGGGCATTTACGCAGGCTACTGGTGACTTAATAACACAACTGGATGCTGACGATACCTGCCCACCACAACGCATAGAGAAACAAGTAAATTGCTTTATAAACTTCCCTGAAATAAAAATATGCGGGACAAATTACCAGATAACTGATGAGAAGGATAATGTGAGAACGCCTCCAAAAGCATATCCAAATGATTTTGTGATTAAGGATATTACCAAAGACTACCCATTCTGGTTTCCCGGGTTGATGTTCAGGAAAGAACTTATAGATGAATTTGGATTGTTTTCCGAGTATTTTAATGGAATATATGGAGATGATTATCACTGGACCATCCGGGTGAACCAAAAATACCCGATATACTTTATAAAAGATGTTTTATATAATTATCGCATTAACAGTATTTCATTAACCAATACCTTTAATAAGAATTTAAGAAAGCTTATTGCAGAAGATATAACCGGAGAATTATTCAGGCAACAAAAAGAAACCGGGACGGATTGGATAGAAAAAGGAGAACTGGATAAAGCAAGAAAATTTGAAGAGAATTTACTGAATAATAAAGACCTGATGGCGGAAAAATATAGGGTATGGGCTGCCAAGGCAATAGATATGAAAAAGTGGGAGCAGGCGAAGAGTTTATTAAATATGTCATTCAGGTTAAAAAAAACAAGTTTAAATTATTATCGTACGCTCTTTTACTTTTTACGGAAACGGGCGTCTTAGAATAAAGTTTATCGTTACCTATATAATATCGGAAATTGAATATAGCGTTAGTAACAGAAGTAATACATCCAGGAGGTGCTGAAACATTTGTCCTTAGATTGGCAAGCGCGTTGCGAGAGCAAGGTCATACAGCATTAATCTACTGCTTTTATAAAAAACATTACAACAAAGAGCTCCATCATGCTTTAGCACCAACCGTGCAAATAATATGGCCACAAATCCCCTGGCTATTTAAGCAAATGGACAGGGTTCTGTTTAAGTTAAAAATTGATTATAGCTTTAGTGAAGGATATATAAAGAAAGGGCTAGAGAAAATTATCCAGGTATTAAATGCAGATGTAGTGCATAGTCATCTGCTTAAAGTAGATAAGGTATGCCTGGAAGCAGGAAATGAAACAAATGTACCAGTCGTAACAACAATTCATGGAGATTATCTACAGTTCTACAATAAAGCTCAGCAAAACATTCCCATACCCCTACTCAACTATGAAGAGAAAGCCAGAAAAAACCTTAAAGAGTTAAGAGAAATAGTTTGTATTTCTGATAAGCAGATGGATTTCTTTAGAGAGATTTTCCCCAATGAAACGTATGGCAAGCTGGTGAAAATATATAATGGCTACAGGGCATCTGAGCCGGAAATAGAAAAAAGTGTATTAAAAAATCAATTAAACATTGGCTCTTCTGATTTTGTATTCGGGATGGTATCGCGTGGAATACCAGAAAAGGGATGGGAAGAAGCCATACAGGCACTATTGCAATTGAATAATGAGCAAGCACATTTAATCTTAGTAGGAAATAGCAATTATTTGCAAACACTCAAGAATAAATATGCTCAATGTAAAAACATTCATTTTGTTGGCGAGAGCAAAAAACCATTGGAATGGATAAATATATTTGACATAGGGCTTTTGCCAAGCACGTACGCATCTGAAAGTCTGCCGACAGTAGTGATAGAATATCTGTGCTGTAATAAGCCTGTAATCGCATCTGATGCGGGAGAAATTGTGAATATGATACAATGTGATGGAAAAAAAGCAGGAACTATCATCTCAATTAAAGACAATAAGATCTCTGTATCTGAGTTGGCTGATGCAATGAACAGGTATATGAGCGATAAAGATCATTATTCACAACATAAGGGAAACATACCGGCATGTTTCGAACAGTTTGATATGTTAAAGTGTATAGATTATTATATGAAAGTATATTCAGACGCCACTGGAAAATAAGTTTTGTATGAAGGTGTTTGTGATCAATATGGAACGAAGTGTACAACGCAGAAAAGCGATGGAGACACAATTAAAGAATCATAAGCTGGATCATGAATTTATAGCCGCAGTGGATGGGCGCAGTATGAGTGATGATGAGCTAAATAAAATGGTATCGGTTCAGGATTTTAGTAAATCACAGGCAGGCTGTATGTTATCGCACTGCAAAGTATATGCTAAAATGCAAACACAAGACGATGAATATGCACTGATACTTGAAGATGATGTCTTAATTACTGATAAAGAATTTAAAAGGATATTAGATAACATTGTTCCTTACCTGAATAATAATCACATCACATTGCTGACTTACTATTGGTGCAGGGAAAATTCTTTATTGTTAAATAAAATCAATCCAGAACAAAAAATAAAAGGCGCTTCTTCAGATTATTTTTTATGCAAACCAGAGGATATACATGGCATAGGACGTGCAGGTGCATACATTCTCAGCAAAGGCACAGCCGCCAAAATACTGGCTTTTCATACCCCATTATTAATATGCCAGGCAGATTCATGGATAGTGTATTATAATCACAAGCTGATCTCCGGAGTAGATTGTGTGTATCCTATGCTCTTAACAGAAAATCCTCAATTTGGCTCTGAAATAGGCTATACAAGAAATAAAATGGAGGCAATAGGCAAAAAGCTTGTAGAGAAAGCTGTAAACATGAATCTGCCAGTGATAAGCCAGATGATTAAAAAGAAGCGAATAAACTTCGCAAAAAACTATAAGAATATTATATTGAGGAATTGAGCACCGGTAATTGCTCATCTGCGCACATGAGGTTTGCTATAAGAGATGACGATACTAATTATTATACCTCTCCGGAAGAGCTGGAGCAATGCTATAATGATATATGGAATGATATCCCCGTTACGCTATGCGTTATCTCGCAGGTAAAGGGTAATTGGAAAAAGTGGGTGCACGAAATCTATAATCAAAAGCACCAGACAGACTGGAGCGCATGGATGAATGATGATACTCCCCACCCAATTGAAGACAACAAGGAATTAATTGGCTATATAAATCAGAAAATAAAAGAGGGCAAAATTGATATTGCTTTCCATGCAAAATATCACAGAAACGGCGATGATGTTTTGCCTGAAAACATGACCAATAATTATGTAAGAGGGGCAGAGTTTTTTACAAATAGAGACCTAACCAATTATATCAAAACTGAAGTAGATAGCCTAAGCAATTTATTTCACTACCCTATTACTATATTTACTCCCCCACAAAACCTTTTATCAAAACAAGGTTACAACTCTGTGATAAAAGCAGGATTGAATATTTGCGGAGGTGGCATTACCTTTTACAAAAAAAGTAAAAACCTTAAGGGACTTATTAATATAGGGAAGCAACTCTATTTCAAAATGCTGCATGGTGACGCAGATTATCCATATGTACTGAATTATGGCGACCATACTGAAATACCATACCATTATCCGTTGCAGCCCAGTACACCCCTGCGCTTACTAACAGATGCGTTTGAAATGGTGAGACGCTATGATGGCGACTTTGTTTTATCAACACACTACATAGAATTTAATTATCAAATGGTATATAACGAGAAACTAACAATGAAGAATGTTCTTGAGGAATTTCTGCATTATATATCGAAATACGATGTAAAAAAAGTGAGCTTATCCGAGCTTCTCAAAAAATAATATGCCTGACAAAAAGAAGATACTGGTAGCATCTCTTCAATCATTAAACGCACATAGTGGTGCCGGTATGGCCAGGATTGGCTATCATCTATCATTGGAGCTGCATAAAAGAGATTTGCTAAAATACTTTATTGTATCTTCTAAAGGGAAATTTACCACCACATTTCCCAGCCACCCCGTATCATTTTTTTCACGTTACTATTTGTTTGTTTTAAATAAACTAAACAAATTAATACATTTCAAAAATTATAAATTTCGCTTCATACAAGAATTGCTTTTTGACTGGTTTCTATCATTAAGAATTGACAATAGTATAAGCACTATTGTGAGTACTAATGCCTATTTATATCGAACAAATAAGAAGGCCAAAAAGAAAGGCATACAAGTATATTTTATTCCTGCAAACCCTGAAGATAATTTTATCTATAACCTTGTAAAAGAAGAGCAAAAAAAGTTGAACCTTTCTTTCACTGATGCTTACACCTATAAAAAACGACTCGAATACTACAACAAATCATTAAAGTATGTAGATAAAATCATAGCCACCTTCCCGAGCACATATGAACAATATTCAAAATCAGGCACACAAGACAAGCTGATAAATATACCCGGGCATCTTAAAAGCGATTTTAAACCTGCTAAACCATTAGTAAAATTAAATACCGATACTTATAATGTTGCCTACCTCGCTTATTCAGTATTGTTGAAAGGCTTACAATATCTTATGGAAGCCTGGAAAGAAATAATACAGAAAGGAGGCACCGAGAATATGCATCTGTATATAGGTGGAGATATAGACAGTTCGATAGATGAGTATATAAAAACTACTTTCTCCAATCTAAAGAATGTTCATTATTCAGGGCATATTTCAAATGTGCCCGAGTTCTTAAAAGACAAAGATCTGTTTGTGGTGCCCAGCCTTATCGATGGCGGTCCTGTTACAGCATTGGAAGCTGCACACTACGGAATACCTGTAATCATTACAAGAAATTGCGGAGCGAGGGAATTCTTTGAAAATGGCAGTGGATGGGTAATACCAATACAAGATGCCGAAAGCATCAAAGGAAATATCTTATGGGCATACAGACACCGTGAAGAGGCAAGACAAATGGGAATTGATGCCAAACAAAAACTTGATAATTACAAAGCAACATTTATCACAGATATTGCAGACATGCTGCAAAACGCAACTGCATGAAAAAAATTTTATTAATAGGCTCAGAACTTGGCAAAGGAGGCGCGGAACGCTCTATCTCCTTACTAAGTTATTACCTGGAGCAAATGCAATATGATATAACATTATGTATACTTTCCGGTAAGGACAGAGAAAAATTTTACAGAACATGTGAAAAAGTTGTTTTTGTAGACCCGCCTGAATATTCGGGTACATGGGGCAAAATAAAAGCATGGCGTTATCGAATCAATAAAATAAAGTCGTTGAAAGAAGGTGTTGATGTGTCCATTAGTTTTTTGGAGGGGCCTGATTATGTAAATGCAATGACGAAAGGAAAAGAAAAAATAGTGCTTAGCATACGCGGTTCAAAAGTACACGATAAAGAGATAAAGGGGAAAATGGGAAAAGTCAGGAAGAAAGTGTTAATACCAATGCTATATAAAAGAGCAGATGAAATAGTATGTGTTACGCAAACACTATCGAATGAATTACAACAACATTTCGGGATATCTCCTAAACGCCTGAAAACAATATATAATTTTTACGAAACAGATAGAATTATAAACTTAAGCAATGAAGCATTAAACGAAGAAGAAGCAAAAATATTTTCAAAACCTGTCATTATTACATCCGGCAGATTGCATGTTGCAAAAGAGCAAGACAAACTTATTAGAATATTGCAACGTATAAAACAAACAACAGAAGCAAGATTAATGATCCTTGGAGACGGCGAGCTAAAAGAAGCATTAATAAAACTTTCAGACAAATTGGGACTTAAAGTTTGTGATTGGCAAAAAGAACAGAGATACGAGGATGCCGATGTGTACTTTATGGGATTTCAGTCAAATGCTTTTAAATTTTACAGGCATAGCACATTATTTGCTTTAGCGTCATCCTGGGAGGGATTTCCTAATGTGCTTGCAGAAGCATTGATCTGTAATATTCCTTCTGTGACAACTGATTGCTATACGGGTCCACGAGAAATATTAAATGTACCCAAGTTAGAAGAAACACCTGTACAAAAAGCTGTGCGAACACCTGTTGGCTCATTGCTACCTCTGCTTGATGTAATAGACGAAAGCAGGATGCACGAGTGGATACAGGAGATATTATACTGGTTGCAAACCCCTCCCCCACCTAAAGAAGCGTTTGAAGTATTGACCCAAAGATTTACTTTAGAAGCTATGTTGCAACAATGGAAAGACGTAATAGAAAACTGAATTAATAAACTGCTGTAAATTGACGATTCTTATCATTGATAATTCTGTGGCTTTTACCGGTGCATTTAAATGCGCACTGAACGAAGCTGAGATTTTATCAAAAGACCATAAGTTCATCTTTATACTTCCTTCCAAAAGTACTTTGGTAGATCATCTATCTGAAAATGGATTTACCGTTTACACCTTGCCGATAACGGAGATAAGGAAATCATTATCAGCATTGCTGCTGTACCTACCAATGCTGTTTTTAAATACCCTCCGGCTTAACAGAATTGTAAAAAGAGAAAACGTAGATGTACTGCAGGTAAATGATTTTTATAACCTGCTTGGCGTTGCATTAAAAACAATAAATCGTAAAATAAAGCTTATTACATATGTCCGTTTCTTACCAGCTGTGATGCCAGGCCCTCTCAGGAAAATATGGATAAGATCAGGCCTAAGAAAATCTAATAAAATAATAGCAGTTTCTGATGCCGTTTTAAGACAGCTTCCATCAAGTGCACAAATACAAAGAATTTATGATCCGATCAATTTTCAGGAAAGATTATCCGAAAAAACATATCAATTAAAAGGAACTATTGACATCCTATACCTTGGCAATTATATAAAAGGTAAAGGGCAAGACTACGCTGTTGAAGCTTTTATACAAGCATATAAACAAAATGCAAGCTTGAGATTAAGATTTGTAGGAGGGGATATGGGTCTTGAAAAAAACAGAGCCTTTAAAAAAGAATTGGAGCAACGTGTTATTTCATTAAATCTAAACGATGTAATAACGTTTAATACGTTTAGTAATGACGTAGAAGAAACCATAAAGCAGGCAGACATCCTGTTAAATTTCTCCGACGCAGAATCTTTCTCAATGACATGTGCTGAAGCAGCATTTTATGGTACGGCTTTAATTGCAACACGCTGCGGAGGACCTGAAGAAATAATAGCAGATAAACAAACAGGACTTTTAGTCCCGATAGCAGATACTAATGCTATGAGTGACGCAATTTTAGCTCTTGCTACCGACTCTGCACTTAGAACGAAGTATGCTTATGCTGGAAAAAAATATGTGCGTGAAAAATTTTCGACAGAAAATTTTAAGGAACAAATTAATGATGTATTAAAGGAAGCGTATCACCCATCAACCAATGTCCTGTTTCTTGTGCCATACCCTGAAAAACATGCTCCCTCTCAGCGCTTCCGGGTAGAGCTATATGAGCCCTATATGCCTCAGATGCACATCAGATATAAGATCGCATCATTCATGGATAACCGTACATGGGATATATTATATAAAAAAGGCTCCTCACTACAAAAAGCTATTGGTGTATTAAAAGGGTATCTCAGACGGTTGAAACATGTATTCTGGGACGTGTATCAATACGATTATGTATTTGTACATCGTGAAGCGGCACCCCTGGGCCCACCCATATTTGAATGGATTGTATCAAAACTCTGGAGAAAAAAAATGATCTATGATTTTGACGATGCGATCTGGATACCTAACACAAGCAATGAAAATAAAATAGTTGCATGGTTCAAGGCGTTCTGGAAAGTTAAATATATATGCAGATGGTCTTATAAAGTAGTAGGGGGTAATGATTATCTGTGCAAATATGCTGCCCAATATAATGAGCATGTAGTGCGTATTCCTACATGCGTAGATATGGAACTAAAACACAACAAAATAAAAACTCACAAAGAAGGTAATGTTGTTGTTGGGTGGACAGGCAGTCATTCCACTCTTAGTTATTTAAATAAAATTATCCCTACCATTAAAAAACTACAGGATAGCTTTGACTTTACTTTTCTCATTATTGCTAATAAAAAACCTGATTTGCCATTAAATAACTACCGATTTATTCAGTGGACCGAGGAGACGGAAATAGATGACCTAATGAATATAGACATCGGTATAATGCCCTTGCAAGCAGACGAATGGAGCGAAGGGAAATGCGGATTTAAGCTTATTCAATATTTATCCCTGGGCATACCTGCGATAGCTGATCCTGTTGGTGTGAATAAGATAATTATAGAAGACGGCATTAACGGGTATCTATGTACCACAGAAAATGAATGGGGAAATAAATTAAAATTGCTTATTACAGATGCTCATTTACGACAACGGTTGGGTGAAGCCGGAAGGCAAAAAATGCTAAAAGAATATAGCATACAATCACAAAAGGAAAACTTTGCTAATTTATTCTCGTAGCATCACTATTTCAACGATATGATATTCTTCTGCAATGGTTGATTTTTATAATAAATCAAGACCAATGCTATTCCATAAAAAGGTAGGCAGGGTATTCTGTACCTGGATAAAGCTCCAAAATTGTAAGAAGAAATACCTACTGCAAATGCAAATACTATTGTAAAGATCAGACAAAACTGAATGGTAGGATCTTTGCTAATAGTGCGCCATACTTTCCCCAGCCCCACCTGGAAAAGCACCTTTATTGTTACCCATAAAAATAACAATGCTTCCAACGCATTAATTAATACTATAGGCTTTTTTGCCTCCCATATAAATGGGCTGAATAATGTCACATTAACAGCCAACGGGAATTTTTTCAGCATACCACCAATTGACGGGTCAAAATCACCTAAATCATATCCCGAGCCTGAGTCCCCGCTTACTGAGTTGATATAGGTACGTGTAATAGATGATGTTGTCGCTACATTCTGCAATGAATATTTACCCAATGAAGCGGCAAACTTCTGGGAGAAAAATGCAAACCCAGCTATTGCAATACCAATTACAAATACTTTTACAAAAAGCCTTCCCACAGAATTCTGAATTTTGTGAGAATACGTAAATAATATCCACAAGGAAAGCGCAGGAAGAAAAGCGAGAAGAATGTATATTTTAATAATTGCTATTAGATTAAAGCTTATAAAAACGGCCACAATATTGGATATCCTGAAATCCCGATTGATCAATAGCCTGAATGCACCGTAAGTAAGCCAGCCAAGGCAACACATACAAATAGTGTCCTTAAAAATCCCCGACCCCCACATAATGGTGCTAGGAATAAATAAAGTGCACCAGGCGATATATTTGGTATAAAGAGGGTATTTAGTTGCAAAAGTTCTGAATAATGCCCATGTCCCTGTAAATGCTAGGGAACCAAATATTATTGATGTAGGAAGGAAGGTAGTAAACGTGAATATGCTTAAAAAAGCCGTAATACAACAAACTGTATATTCAGACGGGGCATCATACCAATACATAAGTGAGATATAATCCGAGTATTCCCCACTATACCAGTGTGGTATATGAAATAAAAGATTAAACCATTTTACTATAGAATCCCCAAACGCATAATTTATTACTTCTGCATGATAAAAATAGTTTGAGGTATCTCCTCCTCCATAATAATACTGGTAAATAAGGCCTATAAATATTGATCCTACTATCTTTGCCGTAAATCCCGGCATAAAATAAGGCCGCCATGGATGCCCTACAGGATATTTTCTATTGCGGAAATTATATGCAATTACATAAACGAGGACTAAATAAAAAGGAAGTAATAAATAATCTATTAATGTTATAAATTGACCCATTTGTGTAATTTAGACACTTAAATACTCCGTTTAATCTTTCTTCATGTGTGGTATAACTGGTTATTACGCCTTTAAAAGTAGCGCACTACCCAATCTAACAAAAATAACACAATCAACTCAAAAACTTTTTTTGCGTGGTCCTGATAGCGGAAATATTTATACCAGTGAAAAAGTCGTACTTGGTCATCGCAGATTATCTATTATCGATATATCCACTGGTGCATCTCAGCCAATGATGGATGTTACCAACAGGTACATAATCATATTTAATGGTGAGATCCTCAACTTCCAGGAATTATCACAACAGTATCTGCAGCCCACATGGCAACGTATAGGTGGCGCAAAGACTACTTCTGACACTGAAGTGCTTCTGTATCTATTGGTTGAGTACGGCGTTTCATGCCTGGAATGGCTAAGTGGTTTTTTCGCCTTCGCCTTTTATGATACACTAACAGGTAAATTAATACTTGCCAGGGACAGGTTTGGCAAAAAGCCTTTACTCTATTTTGCTAATGAAGATTACGTAGCTTTTTCTTCGGAGATGAAAGCGCTATTAGAGTGGAATATTCCCAAAGAGCTCGATTTTACAGTATTGCATCAGTACCTGCAACTTAATTATATCCCACAGCCACAAAGCATATTCAAAGGTGTGGCGAAGGTAAAACCTGCGCATTACATGATATTTGATAATAACGGCTTGCAGGAATACCAGCCTTATTACAAAATAAAAATAGACAGTGCATCTTATAAACGCTACACATATAATGAGGCAAAGGATGAACTCGTGAAGCGAATGGATGCTTCTGTGAAGGAACGATTGATATCAGACGTGCCACTTGGTGCTTTTTTAAGCGGCGGTATAGACTCGTCTGTTATAGTGGCATTAGCCAGCAGGCATACTTCACAATTAAATACTTTCTCTATCGGCTATAAGGACAATCCATTCTTTGACGAAACTCATTATGCTAATCTTGTAGCTAATCAATATAAAACCAATCATACTGTATTTTCCCTTACTAACAGTGATTTTCTGGAACACATATACGATGTGCTGGATTATATAGATGAGCCGTTTGCTGATTCTTCTGCAATCCCTGAATATATTTTGTGCAAACAAACACGTAAACACGTTACTGTGGCCCTAAGCGGAGACGGAGGGGATGAAGTGTTTGCCGGTTATAATAAACATAAAGCAGAATGGCAGGTGCGCCAACGTTCATTGACAAATACATTAGTCAAAACCGCGTTACCCTTATGGAAAGCATTACCGCGTAGCAGAAACAGTAAATACACAAATTTATTCAGGCAATTACACCGATTTGCTGAGGGCGCAAGTCTATCTGTTCAGGACCGCTATTGGAAATGGGCATCTTTCAATACTCAATCGCAAGTAAATAAATTGCTACTTCCCGAGCACAGAAATAAAGTAGACATACCATTGATGCTGCAGGAAAAGGATACGCTTCTTTCTTTTTTGAAAGACGGTGATTTTAATGAAGTATTGCTTACTGACATGAACCTTATATTAGTAAGTGACATGCTTGTAAAAGTGGATATGATGAGTATGGCAAATAGTCTTGAGGTCCGTAGCCCCTTCCTGGATTATAAAGTAGTTGATTTTGCTTTTTCATTGCCGGAAGCATACAAGATAGATAGCAAACTAAAAAAGAAAATAGTGCAGGATGCTTTTCGTACTATGCTTCCTGACGAGATATACAACCGCCCGAAGCATGGTTTTGAAATACCCTTGCTGGCATGGTTTAGAAATGAACTATGGGGGATGATAGATGAAGACCTTTTAGACAAGAGCTTTGTAAAACAACAAGAAATTTTCAATGTGAGTGCAATTGAAGATCTTAAAAGAAAATTACTCAGCAATAATCCCGGTGACAGTCACGCTACTATTTGGGCACTTATTGTATTTCAGTATTGGTGGAAAAAATATTTTTCATAGTTCCCTATCAAAAATGCAATTACACGTTAACAACGCATAATGGGCAAACAGTATATATATACATAAAAACGAATTACTTTTACATCTATTATTTACATACCTGCCAATGCCTCGAGTACTGCGAATATTAAACCGTTTGATAATTGGAGGGCCAACAATAAATGCTACTTATCTCACCAAGTATATGGCCCCTGAATTTGAAACGATGCTTGTGATAGGAGGAAAAGATGATCACGAACAGGATGCAGACCATCTTACCGGTATGCTGGACATAGAACCTGTAGTTATCTCAGAAATGAAAAGATCGCTCAGCCCTATTAATGACGCCCAGGCATATCAAAAGGTGAAGGTATTGATCAATAAATTCAAACCGGACATCGTACATACCCATGCTGCTAAATCGGGTGTTATCGGCCGTATGGCTGCGGATGCCTGCAATGTACCTGTGATAGTACATACTTTTCATGGGCATGTGTTTCACAGCTATTTTAATAAATGGACCACAAATGCTTTCGTAAACATTGAAAGATACCTTGCAAAACAGTCGACAGGTATCATTGCTATAAGTGAGAGCCAAAAAGATGAATTGGCAAATGTTTATAAAATATGTCCTGAAGAAAAAATTAAAATAATTCCTCTCGGACTTGATCTCGATAAATTTCAAGTAAACCAGGAAGAAAAAAGAGCAATTTTCAGAGATAAGTATCATATACAACCTGATGAAATTGCTATTGGTATTATAGGCAGGATCGTACCCGTAAAAAATCATAGCCTGTTTGTAGACGCTGCTACAAAAGTGCTGGCCAAAACAGATAAAAAGATAAAACTAATTGTTGTAGGTGATGGAGATATGCGCCAGCAGATGGAAGACGATTTTAAAGCTGGTGGTATTGATTATACTTATTTTCCCGATAATGATCGTGAAGCAACTGCGGTTTGCACCTCCTGGCAAACTGATATGAGCAATGTATTAGCAGGTATGGATATTGTTGCGCTTACTTCTCATAATGAAGGAACACCATTATCATTGATAGAAGCACAGGCCGCAGCTAAACCTGTAGTGTCTACAAATGTAGGCGGGGTACGTGATGTGGTGTTTGATAATAAATGTGGTTTCATTACAGAACCGGGTGATGTAGATGCTTTTGCGGATGCCTTATTAAAATTGATACAGCAACCGGAATTACAGAAAGCTTTTGGCCTGGAAGGAAGGGAATTTGTGCGTAAAAAATTCTCTTACCAACGACTCATAAGTGATATGTCTTCCTATTATTATAGCCTGCTTGAATCTAAAAGCGACACTTATAAAAATAAACAAACAGAAATTGTGTCGTTATAAGAATTACAGCGCCTATTAGCTATATAGCGACTTAAAGAAATCAACAGTTGGCTTAAGCCCGTCAGCAAAGCGTTGCGTAGGTTGATATCCCAACAATTCCTTTGCTTTAGAAATATCTGCTAGAGAATCGCGTATATCACCGGCACGAGGTTCACGATAAGTAGGTTGATGTTCTATTCCTAACATTTCTCTGATAGATTCATATAAATAATTCACGGAGAAATTTTCTCCAACGGCCACATTATATGCTTGTCCAAAAGCCTTTTCATTATCAGTAAGCATACCACGAATATTGGCTTGCACTGCATTTTCTACAAACGTAAAATCTCTCGTTTGTTCACCATCACCGTTTATATATACAGGGGTCTGTTTTAAAATACCACTTACAAATAAAGGGATTACGGCCGCGTAAGGGCCATCAGGGTCTTGTCTTGGACCAAAAACATTAAAATACCTTAATCCAACTACCTTCATTTTATAAAGTGATGCAAATACTTCCGCATACAGTTCATTTGTTTTTTTGGTAACAGCATAAGGAGATAGAGGATTTCCTACTTTTCCCTCCCGCTTAGGAAGATTCGGCTCATCGCCATAAACAGACGAAGATGAAGCGTAGACAAAACTCTTTACTCCACTGTCTTTTGCGGCAGTGATCATGTTTATAAAGCCACTAACATTTACTTCATTACTTGTAACAGGATCTTTTATAGAGCGTGGCACAGAACCTAATGCAGCCTGATGCGATACATAATCTATACCCTCACATGTTTTTTTACAAGTCTCAAAATCCCTTATATCACCTTCTATAAATTCCAATTGTGGATAATCAGAAAAAAGCGTAACATTTTTTTTAAAGCCTGTAGCCAGGTTATCCAACACGGTGACCTTACCTGCACCATTTTTCAATAAATACTCAACAATATGAGAACCGATAAAACCAGCGCCACCGGTTACAAGAAAGC
Organism: Flavipsychrobacter sp.; assembly: GCA_035606335.1. Lineage (GTDB taxonomy): Bacteria > Bacteroidota > Bacteroidia > Chitinophagales > Chitinophagaceae > DATNFP01. Next base: position 23,972 of record DATNFP010000105.1, read on the forward strand.
TACTCTTTGAAATGTCTTTATTATGAAAAGCGGGCATCAGAAATATTATACTTTATGAGTTAATTGATAATTCGGGAGCAAAAATGTATCATTAATAATTAATAAAAAACAGTTTCATTATTATTAATGTGTTTATAACAAAAAGACCGCGTATAGCGGTCTTTAAAATAGCTTAAGCTTTCTTTTCTGCTTTTGTATTTTGGGTTTTCTTTGTACGTGCAGGACGTAATTTCCCAAAGCTGCCTATTGAAATCTTTCCACGTTTTGTGCGTTTATCACCTCTGCCCATAGTTTTATTTTAAGATGCAAAAATAAAAAAAAGCAAGAAACTATTTGGAGTTTCTTGCTCTTTTCTTTCAGGTTAAAATTTATTTTTTTCCACCTGAGCCGATCTTAGTAGAAAACTCTTTACCAGCCTTGAACTTCGGAACTTTACGTGCTTTGATTTTGATTACTTCTCCAGTTTGTGGATTACGGCCATTACGTGCAGAGCGTTCAGAAACTGAGAAAGTTCCGAAGCCTACCAGCGTTACGCGGTCGCCTTTTTTAAGAGAAGCAACAACTGAATTAGTGAATGAATCTAATGCTTCGTTAGCTTGTGTCTTAGTAATGCCAGAGTCTTTGGCAATCTTGTCGATTAGTTCGGCTTTGTTCATAGCTCGTGTGTGTTTTGTTGTGAAAAATAATTTTAAAGAGGATAGGCAAATATACTTATGATTATTGCACTTCCAAATATTTAGAAAATTATTTTTATCGCTAAAAGCCTTGTCAGGAGCAGCTTTCCACAGTTTATTAACATTTCTGTTTATTAACAATTGACACAAAACAGGTTAGAACCCTTTACTATGGCTAATTTCAGGGTATTTGCAGAGATTTTGCCTATATCCTGAAAAACGGTGAAAACCGCTTTGTTAATGGAAAAAATTAATCTGAAAACCTAAGATTCTACAGCCATTACAGTCCTAAAAGCAGCGAATTTGTTGCCAAATTTCTTAAATCCTTTCTCCCTCAGCCTATTTGCATGCTCCGATATATACGTATTGTAATGCTCCAGGCTATCACAATAATATTGTGCTGCATAAGTAATACCCTCTGTTTCATCCTGCTCCAACAGACGGCATAAGCGGCAATCCATAAATAATCCTGTGCGCATCACTTCAGGCATATGCTCATTCTTCATCCACAGTAGCCACTCCTTTGCAATATCATTATCAACTTTTAACGTTACATTGTAAATAATCATCGGAAATATTTTTTACTACAAAAAGTCATTAACTATCTTATAAAAGAGTTTACCATTTCTTCTCTATACTTTCAAGTATTGTTACATAGCTTACATATCTGTCTTCTGAAATTTTTTTATTTAGTACCGCTTCTTTCACAGCGCAACCCGGCTCATTTGTATGCAGGCAATTATTGAATTTACAATTATTCAGCACCACCCTCATCTCGGGGAAATAATGAGATAATTCTTCCTTTTCCATATCGATCAATCCAAATTCTTTCACTCCGGGTGTATCAATAATTCTTCCTCCTTTCGGCAAATCAAACATTTCCGCAAACGTAGTAGTATGCTGTCCCTTGCCGCTCCAATCTGATACTTCCTGCGTCTTTAACTTTAGATCAGGTATTAACTGATTAATCAATGTGCTTTTCCCTACACCTGAATGTCCGCTAAATAATGCTGTCTTATCTTTTAATCTTTCTTCTAATGCAGTTACTGTATCATGCTGTAAAGCAATAATAGGATATACTTCATAACCAGCTTTACTATAAATATCTTCCCAGTGCTCTAATTGCTCCGTATGTTTTGCCTTCAAAAGGTCAATCTTATTAATTGCAATAATAGAAGGTATATGATAAGCTTCAGCAGTAATAAGGAAACGATCTATAAATCCCTGTGATGTGCGAGGTTCTGCAATAGTTACAATAAGTAAAGCAACATCAAGATTTGCAGAGACTATATGCTTCTGATTTTTATTATGGGGAGATACTCTAACTATATAATTATGCCTGTCAAGAATTTGTCGTATGATACCAATATTCGCATTTTCGTCCTCAACATCAAACACTACCCTATCTCCCACAGCTATCGGATTGGTAGATGATATGTCTTCGTCTATTTTTAATTTCCCTTTTATTCTGGCATTCCAGTATTTCCCCTGCCGGTCTTGTAATATATACCAACTTCCCGTCGATTTGTATACTAATCCTATCTGCTCTTGCTCCTTGCCTGAAACAGCCATTTATCTAACTTTTATTTTATATTATTCATAACGCAAAGCCTCTATAGGATCAAGCCTGGCAGCTTTAATAGCCGGATATATTCCTGAGATAATACCAACCAATGCGCAAAGGCTTACGCCTATTGTTATCCATAGCCAGGGAATAATAAAGCCTGTCTTGAAGAAAATCCCCAACAGATTGCCAATGATCATTCCTAGTATCACGCCAATAATCCCACCCATCACACTAATCATTATTGACTCTATTAAAAATTGTTGCTGGATAGTAGCCGATCTGGCACCTAATGCTTTGCTTACGCCTATTTCACGAGTTCGCTCGGCAACTGAGACAAGCATGATATTCATTAATCCTATTACTGAACCTAAAAGAGTAATGATACCTATAATGACCGCTGCCCATCGTATGTATTTTATGAGGTCAAACAATACAGAGGCAAGAGTATCATCTACGTTAAGGCTAAAATTATCTTCTGTGCCAAGCGGGATTTTTCGTATAACTCTGAACAATCCTTCAGCCTCTTCCGATGCCATTTCTTTGAGCTTTACATCGCCAACCATTACATTAAGGATATAAGAATTGTCTCCGCCATATACATCGCGTGCATTTTCAAGCGGTATCATTACTGTATTATCTGGGTTCGAGAACATGCTTCCCCCTTTACTTGAGGCGACACCAATTACTTTGTATTTTTTAGAACCTACCGAAATAATTTGCCCGATCGCATTTTTAACTTTCGACTTAAATAATTTATTTGCAATACCATTACCTAATATACATACGTAGTTACCTAGTTGTACTTCGTAACTTGAGAAATTGCGTCCCAGATCAAGCTTGGTATGTGAAATTGACAAATAGTTATCATCTACACCTACAACATTAATGTTAGGATTTGTTTTTTCAGATTGATAAAGTACGGTAGAAGTTCCGCTCCCTGTCATCGAGATACTAACGGTAGCAGTTGGAAAATTAAATCTTTCCTTAAAAGCTCTTGCCTCGTCATATTTTATATCTTTTCCTTCAGTGATGCTAATACGTAAGCCACCTTTTTTGTTTTCCTTTTTTAATATATCGCTGGTAATTTGAAAAGAATTTACGCCGAGGCTGCTGAAATTCGTGTAAACACTTGCCCTTATCACCTCAATAGCTGTCAATATGCCAACCAACGCCATTATACCGACGGCTATGATAGATATGGTGAGCACAGAACGCAACCTATTGTTGCGTATTGCACGGAAAGCCAAAGACAGATTAAACAGGAACTGCATCATAGCTTTGCCAAAGGTAATAAGCTTGTACTAAACATGCCTGTTTGTTTATTGCCTTACGAACCTATTTGTAAATACTACGCTGCCTGACACATTCATACCTTTTAAGAAATAGGTGCCGGGGGCCAATGGAGCAACATTAAATTGTATTATGTTCTGCCCTTCTTTACAGTAGGTGCTTAGTATTTTATCTACAGTCTGCCCCTGCATGTTATAGATAGTAAAATTGACAACCTCGTCCTTATCAATTCCAAACTGTAACTGCATATACTGCCATGCAGGATTTGGATATAATACTGATGGTTGAGAAACTACTTGCTGAACAGGAACATTTGTATAAAATGGCGAAGTAAGCTTAGCCATATAATTACCATAGTTATGATCATGTCTTCCATAAATTCCTTCAACCCAAACATTTCCAATCGCATTCCACTGTGGCTGCGAGCCACTATAATCTCCCCATCTTTGCTCACCGACACCTAATTTCTCTATACTGCTGTCTCCCGTCATTATCGATAACATATCGGAATAATTGGAGCCGTCATAAAATATAGCTCCGTAACCAGGATGCGTATGCGGCCCTGAATAATCGAAAGATATAATGGACTGATTATTGCCACTTTGAGTACCTGTAAAAGAAATATTAGGATAACCAAAATCAAGCGTATCTATACCAAATATTTGCGCTTGCAATGTTGGGCTTGGAGAATCAAAATTTGTGATCTTGCCATGATACACGGCGGATGACCCGTTTGCAGGATTGACTGAAGTACTTACAAATTGTATTTCATTGCCTTCAAGATAACCCCCTAATATACGACCATCATTTGTGGCTAAAGGGTATAGTGTATCAGGTTGTCTTCCATCAGGTGGTAAGCCATAGGGAGTACTTGCTTTAATAGCCTTTACCGTCAATACATTACTGCTGCTACCAATTGTGTCAGGTATCTTTATCAGGAAAATAGAGTCGTTACTAATATCAAAATCTTTATTGGATAAAAAATACTGACTTGGTCCCTTCAAACTACCGCCGCCTTTTACAGGGTACATATTTCTTATTGCTTTTCCACCGTACATTACGCTATCCCATATCTGATAATGTAATGTCGCAGCTCCATTATATCCATCTTGCTTCCTAACCTGATAAATTAATGTTTGCTGGAACCCGGCTTGCCACGTAGAGTCGAACTTTATCTTATTTCCTGTAAAGAAAAGCTCATCTTGTGTAATAGCTAATGCCGGATAGTCAAACCATGTAGTATCACCGGCATAATTGCCATAAAACTTATAAAAACTCCATGTGCTATCTGGTTTGTTAGATTTTGAAAAGCCAATTACGATATAGTTTTCTTCATTGAGACTATTGAGCATTATGCAAATGAAACGGTCTGCTTCAGGATCGTAAATAACTTTGGGATCATAACGATAATCATTTTTAAGAGGGTTAACCAAACCAACAGTTGAGGAAAAACTGATCAATGATTTTCGTGTATATATTTTACCTGTTGATGCATTCGATATGGCAATGGTAGAGTTAATAACAGAGATAGCACTGTCCTTATTATTAATTGCCATGTAATTATCAGGAGGGATACCCGGAAAAGAATCTGCAACAAAGCTTGTGGCAACAATAGGTTTTGCTACAGATGTTTTTCTAAATGAAGTAATATCTCTTCTGTACGGATATAGCGTTTTACTTTCTTCTTTTAATGCATGTAACCTGGCAATGTCGTCACCGGCATCCGGATCGGGCATCTCCAGATTATAAACCTGGGCATTGTATTTATCATCTACATCCTTAAGTATCACTTGCCCTGCCAGTGGAGTAGTATATTGTTTTACTCTTGCATTTTGAGAGAAAGCAAGATTGGCAGAAAGAGTTAAAATAAATGCAGTAAGTAAAAGTGTACGCACGTAAAAGGCTTTTAATTAATAATAAAAATAAGAAACCCTCTGCACATATAGTGCGGAGGGTTTCTTATTAAAAGAATTATTTATCCTTCAAGCGCCGCTGCACCACTCACTATTTCAGTCAGTTCGGTAGTGATAGCAGCCTGACGGGCGCGGTTGTAACTAATTTTTAATGTACGAATCAGATCATTTGCATTTTCTGTTGCCTTATCCATTGCTGTCATACGGGCACCATGTTCCGATGCATTTGCATCCAGCACGGCTTTATAAACCTGTGTATTTAGTATTTTGGGCATCAGCTCCTGCAGCAGGATCTCACGAGAGGGTTCAAAAATGAAATCTATATTCTTCTGTCCTTTGCTTTTCTCCATTTTAGGAATGGGCAAATATGGCTCACTTATAAAAGCCTGAGTAGCAGCATTCTTAAACTGGCTATATATAATTTCCACCCTATCAAATTCCTTTTTCAAAAATGCTTCCTGGGCATATACTGCAGCATTACGAACATTTTCGAAACTCAAGTCAGCAAATAAATGCCAGTAATTATCTACCACTTTATAGTTGTGCCTTAAAAAGTATTCATAGCCTTTTTTGCCGATAGGCAGTATTACTACATTGCCTTTAGCATGTTGAGCAGAATATTTTTCAGCTATAACCAGGCGTGTCAGTTTTGTTACATTACTATTATAAGCACCACACAAACCACGGTCGCTGGTTATTGGGATCAAAAGCACCTTTTCTACCAATCTTTCTTCTGCAAGCGGCATATTCACATCAGACGATACACTGCTAACTATATTGCCAAGCATTTCCTGCAGCTTCTGAGCATAAGGACGCATCTGGATTATAGCATCCTGAGCACGGCGTAGTTTTGCAGCACTAACCATTTTCATGGCCTTGGTCATTTGCTGTGTAGAGCTAAAAAACTTAATACGATTACGTACTTCTTTGAGCTGTCCCGACATATTATTATAATATCAACGATAAAACTGGCCGCAAAATTACGCGTTAGAACTGAATATTGCAAAAACTGATCGTAATAATCAATACTTTAGTAGCTTTAATTTTGTTAATACAATTATAGCGAACACTTAACAACAAAGCTACATTCATTCACCTAAAAGTGCGGAACTTTATAAATTGAACCATTTTGAATAGTATGTTACATAAAACCAAGATAATAGCTACAGTAGGACCGGCATCTAACACATATGAAAAATTATTAGCACTTGTGCATGAGGGGGTAAATGTTTTCAGACTCAACTTTTCTCATGGTACTCACGACCAGCATAAATCAGTAATTGAAAATATACACCGAATAAATGAGACGTTTCCCTTCAACATTGCAATACTCGCCGATCTTCAAGGTCCGAAACTAAGAGTTGGTGAAATTTTAAATAATGAGCTTAATTTAAAAATAGGCGACGAGTTCTTCCTCTCCAATGAAAAAACGATAGGCACTCTTGAAAATATTTATATCTCATATCCGGGTTTCTATAAAGACGTTCGTATAGGCGAAAAAATCTTGATAGATGATGGGAAAATAGAGGTACTAGTTGTCGAAATAACAAGTGATAATAAGGTAAAAGTGAAAGTGACAAGCCCGGGTGTTTTGTCTTCACGGAAAGGGGTCAATCTACCTGATACTAAAATATCATTACCATCTCTTTCCGAAAAAGACCTTGATGATCTTGACTTTATTATAAGCATGAATATAGATTGGGTAGCGCTGTCTTTCGTCCGCCGCCCTGAAGATGTAACTGAATTGAGAGCCATCCTGAAAGAGAAAAACAGCCAGGCAAAGATCATAGCCAAGATCGAAAAGCCTGAAGCGTTAGAACATCTGCGTGATATTATCCTTGCATCAGATGCTGTGATGGTTGCCCGTGGCGATTTAGGAGTAGAGCTGCCATTGGAACAAATACCGATGATACAAAAGAATATTGTCCGTAAATGTATCCATCGCGCCAAGCCGGTAATTATTGCTACCCAAATGATGGAAAGCATGATGGAACGTACACGACCCAATCGTAGTGAAATCACAGATGTAGCCAATGCCGTTATGGAAGGTGCAGACGCAGTAATGCTAAGTGGTGAAACAGCTATGGGTAAATATCCTGAGCTTGTAATTAAAACTATGGTCAGCATAATAGAAGAGGTAGAAAAAGAAGAAATGGTTTATAATAAGAACCTGATACCGCAATCCCACTCCCCTTCTTTTTTAAGCGATGCCCTATGCTACAAAGCCTGCGAAATGGCTGAAGATGTAAAAGCAAATGCATTAATAGGCATGACTCAATCGGGATATACAGGCTTTATGCTTTCAAGCTTCAGACCACGCTCACCTTTATATGTTTTTACAAAAACACAAACATTGGTTAATCAACTAAGCCTTAGTTGGGGTGTACAGGCTTTCTTTTATGAGAAAGAAGAAAGTCTTGATACAATTATTTCTGATCAGATAGCATTCCTTAAGGAGAAGGGGTTATTGCAAATAGGGGATGTGGTGATAAATACAGGCAGCACTCCTGTGAAGGAACACCTACCTACCAATATGCTGAAAATAACCCGGGTACAATAGATAAAGAATTATTATAGAAATTAAATGGGAAGGCTGCTTACAATAGCAGCTTTTTTATATTAGATTCGTTATCGAAATCATTTGTTTCATGAGCCATAAAACAATACTTGCAATAATTTGTCTATGGTTTACAACGTATGCAGCATCTGCACAACGCTTATCAATAGCAGACTCTACCCGCAACGATTCGTTGCACATGCTAAACAAAATTCGCATCAAAACTAACAGGACAGGCATGATCGTATTGGGAACATGGGGGATAGGCAATATTGTGGCAGGCACTGCCGGTTATTTTTCTGCAAAGGAAAAACAATACAAATATTTTGGCGAAATGAATGTGGCCTGGGGAGTAATAAATACTGCAATTGCCGGATTAGGGTTTGCAGGAACGATAAGAGAAATGAACCAAAATCTGAGTGGCAATGATATATACCGAAGATATAAAAGCACCAAAAGACTGTACCTGATAAATGCAGGTCTGGACATTGTGTATATGGGTATAGGAGGCATTCTGATACGTCATTCAGATGCTGTTAGCTCCAGCGATAATCCTGCAAGATGGCGTGGCTATGGGAAATCCATTTTTATGCAGGGAGCATTCCTATTTATTTTCGACAATGTGATGTATGCAGAGCATACAAAGAATAATAAAAAATGGTATCGTCTTGCACAGGGCATGAGCGTAGGCTATAAAAGCGTCGGATTTAATTACAGATTTTAATTGAGCAGCAGGTTATCTATAAGTCTTATTTCCCCAATCCTCGCAGCAACCAATGCGATCATCGGTCTGTTTTGATCATAATTATTTAGCACGGTAAGATCCCTTGCATCGGCAAGCGCCACATAATCGGGCACAAAACCTTTTTCATTAAGCAAATCAATACATTCCTTCCTTGCGACATCGAAGCTTCCAGAATTTTGCTTGCTTTGTATAGACACAAGACATTGGTATAATGTACATGCAATAGCTCGTTGGGGCTCTGTAAGTCTGCGATTGCGTGAACTCATCGCCAATCCGTCTGCTTCCCTGATAATAGGACAAATTACTAATTGTATTTGGGGTTGTTTTCCTTTTATTTCTATTAGCCTTCTTATTACCATACATTGCTGGTAATCTTTTTGACCAAGATATAGATATTGGGGGTCAACTATATCCAATAACCGGCCTACCACCTGCCCCACCCCTCTGAAATGACCTGGTCGTTTTTCTCCTTCCAATATTGTATCAAGATAACCAAAGTCAAATGTTTGTACCTTTTCAGTGCCATCTGGATATATTTCATTCACAGATGGCAAAAACAATACATCACAGCCCGCTTCTATTAGTATTTCTATATCCTTTTCTATAGAAACAGGATATTTTTCAAAATCACTTTTGTCATTAAATTGAGTAGGATTTACAAAAATGCTGCATACCACTACATTACCGTCAGCTCTTGCTTTTTCCACCAAAGATCTGTGCCCATTATGCAATGCACCCATGGTTGGGACAAAGCCTATTGTATTCTTTTGCTCTGTTTGTGTGGATAGATATTTTTGGAGATCTGCAATCTTTTTAAATATGACCATACAATGGTTTTGGGCATTTGGGTGCAAAGTAAAGGTTGGAATTTAATATTTTCGTAATTTTGCAGACAATTTATATTTAGCAATACATTATTGTTTCCATTAATTTAACACTACCGCATGTCTGTAGACACAAAAAAACGTGTTTTAATAGTAGCTAACGAGCTTTCACCCTATATTGAATTTACTGATTTTGCACAGATACTAAACAAGCTGGCTATTAAAACTTTTGATGCAGGTTTGGAAGTGCGTGTTATCATGCCCCGCTTTGGTCTGATAAACGAACGCCGTCATCGCCTGCATGAAGTAGTACGCTTATCAGGTATTAATGTTATCATCGATAAAGATGATTATCCGTTGATCATCAAAGTAGCCTCACTACCCAGTGCCCGTCTTCAGGTTTATTTCATGGACAATGAAGATTATTTTAAACGCAAAGCTGTGTTTCGCGACGACCAGGACCACTTCTATGATGATAATGGCGAACGCATGATCTTCTTTTGCAAAAGTGCATTGGAAACTGTAAAAAAATTCGGATGGCCACCACATGTAATACATTGTCATGGCTGGATGACCTCTTTGTTACCGTTATATCTAAAGACTGCTTATAAAAAAGAGCCTGTATTTAATTATTCAAAGGTTATTTATACAGCTCAACCAGATCAGTTCAAAGAAACACTCAATCATAACTTCATTAAGAAAGCTATCATCAATAACGAGATCAAAGAAAAAGATTTCGAAAATTACAAAGATGGTACTAATACAGCTTTAACACTTGGGGGCAGTAAATCTGCAGATGTAGTGATCTATGGTTCGGAAAAGATGGATAAAAAAGTGGTAGAGGAAATAAAACCAAGCCGCTACAAAAAAGTTGTAAAGTATGAGGATAGCTGGAAAGAGGATATTACTCCACTACTCGATCTATATAAAAGCTTAACAGAGTCTTAGTAATTCTTTTATCATATTCGCCTTAAATTTCAAAAGTTGAAAAGATATATCAGCCTGATAATTACGTTATTCACTGCAGGCATCATGTGTTTTACACAAACCGGCTGCAGGGAAAACACCGTATTGAGTGATAAACTTGCCCCAATCAATGATGTAAACCTCGACACAATTCCTGATACCCTTACACTTTATTCAAAAACTGTAATAGACGATACTACAATTACCAGTCTTAATATCAGCACAGTGCCTGTTTATCATGGCATTGGCACTATCAATAGTATTTACGACCCGTTATTCGGCACAACAAATGCCAGCATGTATTTTCAGATAGCACCCGGCAATGTTGGATATGGCCCATCACTTAATTCAAGTGCAGGCGCCGTAATAGATTCTGCTATTCTTATATTACCCTATAGTGGTTTCACCTGGGGTGATACAACTGTGCCTTCCACACAAACTTATACAGTATA
>DATNFP010000106.1:0-9828 GCA_035606335.1 Flavipsychrobacter sp.
ATATTTGATACGCCTGTACCTAACTCGACATACGGATTGCCTTGCAATGAGCGAAACGGATATCCTTTGTTAAAATTCAGAAGTTCGTTTGCATCACTTAATGAACCTATTATTGCTTTGGCTGTCCAGAATTGACGAAGCTTTAATCTCTTTAAACCCGGTATATAATTAAAGACGCCTCCTCCTATATCGTGCTCTAAATTAATTCCTAAATACTGATCGCTTACAAACTCATATTCATTCATCATTTCGAAAGCATACATGTTATAATATAAGTATTCATTTCCCGGATGAATTTCGAGCAAGGGATATGGTAGTGAATTGGTATTAAGATATTTTCCTGCAAAGATGTTATAATACAAGCTGCCTGCCGGTGGTATTTTTACAGTGTTAGATACCGAGAAGCGTATTTTTTGATAATCATATCCGCTATTTAAAATACTTTTTAAGCCAACTCCCAATTCTAATTCTGCGATAGGATATCGGCTGCCCAGACTCACTCGTAAATATTGCCCTTCGTAAAACTTTTCCTTGTAGGCAAATCTTAGCTTCAAATTCAATTCAGTGTTTATGACACTATTTGACGGCTGGCCATTATCGTCTGTAAATATTCCTGTGACAGGTAGTGGTGCAAATGGAGTGAAGTCGCGATGTATAACGGTAAGCTTATGACTGAAGCCACTGTAATATTCTTTAAAATATTCAAACCTGCTTTCATCCGCAAAGGCAAGTTTATATGGGATGCCCGGCTTACGGAAAAGAGAACTGAAAATATTGTCAGCGCTTATTGCCTGATCGTAATAATTGGTGCTGTGGTCTATATCGTGAATGTAGGAAGCATATACATAAGAACGCGGTTTGCGATTAAGCAACCACAACCCCGTAAGGCCATACTTAAATGCCTGGTCTTTATCCCCATAAGCAAGATAACCTGAGAAGTGCATATCCTTCAGCTTGTAAGGCGTACCAAGAGAAATACGAAACCTATTACCTTCGATAGTGTTGTAGCTATACAAATAATAATAGGGGCCTAACTGTATAGGACCGACATCTATGACACCGCTTGCCAGAAATTTTACTGTCTTTTTTATGGCTTTTGTAACGGGCATTTCATCGATAGTATCTATCATTTTATAGATGCCTTTCTCATCCCTATTTAGCGAATCAGGGCGATGTGATGCCCACCACTCATCATCTTTTTCCCGTGCAGAATCGCTTACAATAACGTCTTCTTTCCATTGTTTATCGTCGAGTACCCGCGTGACTGAGGTATCGTTTACTATTATATTATGGTAAGTAGTGGTCTTACGCCCTATTACGCCAAAAATATTTGCATCATATGCGGAAAAAGACGCAACAAATTTGTCTTTAATACAAAACCAAAGAGTATCATTAACCGGAGCAAACTCCTGGTAAAGATTCACACGTTTCACCCAATCTATATTGGCTACTTTTGGTACTTCCATATTCATGCGCTGAATGGCATACATAGAATCCACTACCCAAAAATCGCCAGAAAAACAGCGCTCTGCATCGCGGCGAGGTTCAAATTCTACCAATATTATATTGTGCCCATAGGCCTGTTCTGTGTCTTTTATCTTGTATTTATAATACAATAAGGCTTCGTTGCTGATGGGACTTACAAACCGCAAATCGAAAACGGGAATAAAGTTTTTGTAGATATTTACGTTTTGATACAAGCTACCCAGATATTTTGTGATGCTCTGATTTTTGATGCCCTTTACATAGCTCCCTTTGATAAACTCTCTTTGCTTTTTCGGATGCTTTCTAAAATAATATTCTGACAACGTTTCCGTCATGTAGATTGGCAAAAAGGGCTCTTTGTCTGTAGTAGAATCGAAGTTGTTGTATATGAAACCATATTTTTTAAGAATTGGTATTTTCATGAACTGTGATTTGGGTAGCCTGTCCACATCCAATTCCAGCTTATTATAAGATTCGTATTTGTAGTTTTCTGTCTTGTCGGGATTATTGTACGGCTTTCGGCTAATTATATGTTTTACCAGTAGTATTGCAGGGTCTTCTCCTGCATGTAACACAAATTCATTTAAAGATTTTGTAGCTCTGCCTAATTCGGCTATTAAATTATATTCGTGTTTGTCTTTCTTTAAAATATAATCGTAACGAGCATATCCGATAGCCTGTACTCTTAATGTGTCTTTAAAGACTGATGATTTTAAAGTAAAGTTTCCATTGAGATCTGCAACCGTCCCAACTGACGAATGGACAAGTAAAACAGTTGCGAATGGAATACCCTCCCCTGTGTGATTATCTTCTACCCTTCCGTTTATAACATAGCCGTTTGTTGTAGCAGCACTACTTTGTACTTTACCGGTATCAATCACAATATGCTTAGATGTATCTGATACAACTGAATCCTTTGGGCTAGTTGTATTTACAATGTGAGTGGTATCCTGGTGATGTGTAGTATCCGGTTGTTGAAAATTGTTTGTTTTTACTAAAGAATCTTCTACTCGTTGTAAAGTATCGGTATGAGAAATCAGTGAGTCCTTTGTTTGAGCATAAAGAGGCCTATATGCAACTAAAATAAATCCAAGTATAAAAACAACCTTTCTAAGAATCATAGAATTACGGGCCAATATTCGGCAATGTAACGAATTGGGCTGATTATAGACCACTATCCATTACCTTCTATAAATATTTACAGATGTATAACAAATATCGTTCCCTGAATAGTAGATTGGAAAATGGAGCAAAGGTTTATATTACAACTATAATAATTTAATTTATAATAAAATATGCAGCAATTGTCATTTCCCAAATTTCTTTTTTAGCAGGCTGAGTGCATCATTCATATCCAATTTGGAAACATCTTTATGCTCCTCTTTTTTGTGAAACTGCTTTTGCTGAGGCCTGTCTTTCCTGGCAGGCGCTTCCAAAGTTTGTTTGATCGATAATGATATCCGCTTGCGTGTTATATCCACTTCAAGCACTTTTACATTTACTTTTTGATTTAGTTTCAGCGCTTCATTGGGGTCAGTAATATAAGTGTGTGATATTTCAGAAACATGCACAAGGCCATCCTGTTTTACACCAATATCTACAAAGGCTCCGAATCGGGTAATATTAGTAACAACTCCGGGAACAACCATACCTACTGTTACATCTTCTATGCTGTATATATTGGCAAACTCAAATTGCTGTGCCTCGCTGCGCGGGTCAAGGCCGGGTTTCTTTAGTTCGTTCATTATATCACGAATGGTATGTTCTCCCAGGTTTTCGGTGATATATTTTTTACTGTCCAGCTTGTTTACCAGGCTTTCGTTACCAATCAGGGCTTTTACTTCTGTACCAGAATCAGCAGCCATGCGAGCTACAATGTCATAAGCTTCCGGGTGCACTGCACTTGCGTCGAGCGGATTGTCGCCTTCTTTAATACGAAGAAATCCTGCACACTGCTCGAATACTTTATTGCCGAGACGCGGCACATGCAATAGTTGCTTGCGGCTGGTGAAACTGCCCGATTCACTTCTATATTTTACAATGTTTTCAGCCAATGATGGGCCAATACCACTTACATAACTCAACAAGTGCTTACTGGCAGTATTCAGATTAACCCCAACCATATTCACACAACTAACAACTGTCTGGTCAAGGCGTTCTTTTAAACGAACCTGGTTAACATCGTGCTGATACTGGCCTACACCAATACTTTTGGGATCTATCTTCACCAGCTCAGCTAACGGGTCCATCAAACGACGGCCTATACTTACAGCACCACGTACTGTAATATCCTGTTCGGGGAATTCTTCACGGGCAGTTTCTGAAGCCGAATAGACTGATGCGCCATCCTCATTAACCAGAAAAATTGACAGACCGAGATCCAGCTTTTTTATGAATTGTTCTGTTTCTCTCCCTGCGGTGCCATCGCCTATTGCTATAGTTTGTATGTTATATTGAGCAGCAAGACTACGAATAGTATGTTCAGCTGCAATCAGCTTATTTGGTTCATGTATGTAAATGAGATCTGTTTTCTTTAGCTCTCCTTTTTCATCGAGACATACTATTTTGCAGCCCGTGCGATAACCCGGATCGATAGCGAGCACTCTCTTGCTTCCCAGTGGCGAACTTAATAATAACTGCCTAAGATTTTCTGCGAAAACATTTATTGCTTCTTCATCTGCCTTTTGCTTTAGTAGCATTCTGAATTCACTTTCAAGGCTGGGCTGCAACAATCGACGATAAGCATCTTTAGTTGCCTTTTTCACTTGTTCCGATGCCTCGTTCAATGCTTTTATGAATGTCTTTTCAATACCGGATAAAGCAACTTCTTCTTCAGGTGCAATGACCATCCTTAATACACCTTCCATGAAGCCACGCATGATAGCCAATATACGATGAGAAGGTATTTTTGATACAGGCTCAGAAAAATCGAAATAGTCTTTGTACTTAACCCCTTCTGTTTCTTTATCTGCAAGCACCTTGCTCTGTACTGTCGCTGTGGTGTCGAATAACCTACGCATGCCTGCACGTACCTGAGCGTCTTCATTTATCATTTCAGCGATAATATCTCTCGCGCCCTGCAAAGCCTCATCTGCAGTTTTTACTTTATCATTAATATAGGCTTCTGCCTCAGTTGAGGGCATGATATTGCGTTGCTTCAATATCAATAAAGCAAGAGGCTCTAAGCCATTTTCTCGGGCTGTCTGTGCTTTGGTTTTGCGTTTGGGTTTGTATGGCAGATAGATATCTTCCAATTCCGCGATTGTAGTAGCGGCATTTATTTTTTCCTGCAAGGCTTCTGTCATTTTGCCCTGCTCGGTAATTGTCTTTTCTATAAATGCTTTGCGTTCTGAAAACTCTTTCTGAAACTTAGCTTCGTCCTGTATATTCTGTACCTGTACTTCATCCAGAGCACCTGTACGGTCCTTACGGTAACGAGCAATAAACGGGATTGTGGCCCCTTCACCTAATAATTGTAATACAGTAGCAACTTGCTGTTCTCTTAAATTCAATTTAGCGGCGACGCTCGCAGAAAATTCCAACATCTGTTTTGATTAAGCGTGCGAATGTAATAGTAGGAATGGAAATGCAAAAAGAAAATTTGTAATAATGTTTAATTGCTTTACAATGACTGCTCATAAAAAAATTGATGTATGAGATTATCAAACCTTTAAAATTCCCCATAAAAACTAAAAAACTGATTTTCTCATCTTATTATTGATAATCAATTTATTATTTTATGCCCCAATCATTACCAAGTTTTACCAGAAAATTTCCCATTTTTGCCCCATCTTTTCTTTTCTATCATGTATTGTCCGAGTTAGTTCCTTGATTTAGGAGATTCTTCACTTCGCGGCTTTCGCACAAAGGCTTTGGGCTTCATTCAGAATGACAACATGGTGAGGGCTGTGGTTCTTTGCTTAAGGAGATTCTTCATTTCGCACTAAGCACAAGGCTAAGCGGCTACATTCTGAATGACAAAATCTTTGTGAGAGAATATTTGTCGTTACAAATTTATTAATAAGTAAAATAGGAGTGCAAAAAAGATAACAACAATAAACCCCGATACAATATGAAAATTTGGCAATAAGACAATGTGCCAATGGCGGGGTATTCGAGTTGAAAAGCTTTTAGGAAATATCTAAAATAGAAATCCCCGGCAGTGCCGGGGATTTCTTTAAAATTATTATTTTCTATATGATTATCTTCTTCTGCCGAATAATCTTAACATCATTAAAAACAGGTTAATGAAATCGAGGTAAAGGCTCAATGCACCTAATACAGAAAGCTTTTTTGTATCGTCAGCAGATACACCTTCATATTCTGCACCGGCGCCAATACGTTTTAGCTTTTGTACGTCGTAAGCGGTAAGACCTGTAAATACTGCTACACCTACTATACTGATAACATAATCCAATGTGGGGCTATGTAAAAAAAAGTTAATAAAAAAGCTTATCAAGACACCAATAAGCGCCATGTATAAGATACGACCGAAAGATGTCAGGTCTTGTTTTGTAGTGTAGCCCATTATTGCCATGACACCAAAAGTAGCAGCAGAGGATGCAAAGCAACCTATCAAAGAGGTAGATGTGTATGCTAATAGAACAAAGCTTAAAGAAATTCCAGTAATCGCTGAATATGCCAGGAATAATAAGGCAAGGACAGGTAAAGAAAGTCTTTGATAGCCAAAATTCATAAGCAATACAAAACCTATAGGAGAGAATAGCACTATCCATCCTAGCATGTTCATTTTGCCTGTGTTGAGGTCAATCAGGTAAGAAAGCAATGAGGTATTTTCCGCAAAAAGAAAAGCAAACAAAGTAGAAACGCCGAGCGCAACAAACATCCACAAAAAGACATTAGCCATAAATTTTCTGGATGCCTCCTGGGTGGCCACATTAGAATCCGTGTTTAATACTGTGTAGTTCGTAAAGGGGCGTTGTTGGTTATAATTTTCCATGATTTTTATAAATATTTAAATATTTCAGTAAAATTAATCAGGAAATGGCAATTACTATAAAAAGATGTTCACAAATATTGTTAAATAATTGATTTCCTTAATGTTGCTTAAATAGCAGGATAACAACTATATGAGTGATATATTTTTTTAAATTTGCCCGCTAAATGTCCAAAAACATCAGGCATTAAAAAACAAGATTTAACCAATAACAACTAATAAAAACTTCTTAATGGCTAAGATTAAAGTAGCAAATCCCGTAGTGGAGATGGATGGCGATGAAATGACACGTGTCATCTGGAAATACATAAAAGACAAGCTGATCCTCCCCTATATAGATGTAGATATAAAATATTACGACCTTGGTGTAGAGCATCGTGACGCAACAAACGACCAGGTAACTGTAGATGCTGCCAATGCCATTAAAGAAATAGGCGTAGGCATAAAATGTGCTACTATTACGCCGGACGAAGCACGCGTAAAGGAATTTAACCTGAAACAAATGTGGAAAAGCCCTAACGGAACCATACGTAATATACTGGATGGGACTGTTTTCCGGGAACCAATTGTGATCAGCAATATACCAAGACTGGTGCCTAACTGGACAGCACCGATTTGTATAGGACGTCACGCATTTGGCGACCAATATCGCGCTACAGATTTTGTAGTAAAGGGCAAAGGAAAGCTTACTATGAAATTTGAAGCTGAAAACGGTGAAGTGACCGAGTATGAAGTCTTTAATTTTAAAGGTGGTGGTGTGGCACTAGGAATGTATAATACTGATGAATCTATTCGTGGTTTTGCTCATGCCTGCTTTAACATGGCTCTGCAAAAGAAATGGCCGCTTTATTTTTCATCGAAGAATACGATACTTAAAAAGTACGACGGTCGCTTTAAAGACATTTTCCAGGAAATCTATGAAAATGAATTCAAAGCTGAATTTGAAAAAAATGGCCTGACCTATGAGCACCGCCTGATAGATGACATGGTAGCCAGCGCATTGAAATGGCATGGCAACTTTGTATGGGCATGTAAAAATTATGATGGCGATGTGCAAAGTGATACTGTAGCCCAGGGTTTTGGTTCGCTTGGATTGATGACTTCTACATTGATCACACCTGATGGCAATACTATGGAAGCAGAAGCGGCACATGGCACTGTAACACGCCACTATCGTGAATATCAAAAAGGAAATCCAACGTCTACCAACCCGATAGCTTCTATCTACGCATGGACACAGGGACTTGCTTTTCGTGGCAAACTGGATAACAACCAGGAGCTAATTAACTTCTGCCATGCGCTTGAAAAAGTATGCATCGAAACAGTGGAAGAAGGAAAAATGACGAAAGACCTTGCAGTGTGCATACATGGTAATAAAGTGACTCATGGTAAGGACTATTTGTATACTGAGGAATTTATGGATGCACTGGATGAAAATCTGAAAAAGAAGATAGGTAAGTAATATTACTGCATTATAATTCTACTCCGGTTATGGCACGTTGCTGTAACCGGATTTTTTATTGTGAAATCACTTCAAGCAATTCTACCGGCAGTAAACCAGGTTGCATACTGCTATAATCAACTGCACTGCTGTAAACATATTGGGTAGGTTCAAACACGATCCCTTCTTTTACCGGATTGTAATGCAGATAATGTAATCTCTCTTTTATTTTTTGGGGCGTATCTAATGTTATTGGATGATTATCCTGCTGCCAAAATTGGTACTGCGTATTATTGCTGTTTTGTTTACCTGCACTATTAAACAACCACAGCATCCATGATTTCCGGCTTTCGTGATTATTTGTTTCGATAGCTTTAATAATATGATTTGAGGTATATTTCTTGAAATCTCTCACAATATCTTGTAGCTTGTTATATTCTGAACTTATTATCAGATGTATGTGATTATTCATTATTACCCATGCATGTAATCTTAATTGCTTTTGGTCGATGCAATACCTTAAGCTCTCTACTATAATATCCTTATATAATGGCCTGCTTAACGCATCTACCCATTGAACTGTAGCAAATGTTATGAAATGAGGTATATAACTTTCTGCAAAGCGATATCGGGTTGCCATAGTCAAATATATAGCTATTTAGCTGTAGAATTTGGTTGCCGAAGTCCTGCTTATCATTTTAGAATCGCTATTGGGCTGTAGAATTTATTTTGCCGGACAGAGTCCTGCTTTTTATTAGTGATTTAAGTCCGCCTTCGGAAGACTTAAACCAGTGAGGGAATCACTTCAAGCAATTCTGCTGTAGAATTTGGTTGCCGAAGTCCTGCTTATCATTTTAGAATCGCTATTGGGCTGTAGAATTTATTTGCCGGACAGAGTCCTGCTTTTTATTAGTGATTTAAGTCCACCTTCGGAAGACTTAAACCAGTGAGGGGCTTTCTGGGTCTTGATAACTATCTCTAAATTAATAAAGTCTGTATTACTGGCTACATTAAACCAATTTATAAACTAAACAGCCAACCTATCAATTTATACAGCTATTTTTGCTTCCAAATTTTATAACCTGAATGAATCTGGAATTCAATAAAAATGAGGATGCCATGCGGCTGGCCATTAGCCAGATGCGCCAGCGTCATGCACAGATAAGCCTGGGTGGTGGAAAAAAAGCGATAGAAAAGGCAAAAGAAAAAGGGAAAATGTCGCCACGTGAGCGCATACAATACCTTATTGATAAGGATAGTGTTTTTACGGAGCTTGGGGCATTTGCAGGTTATGAAATGTACCCAGAATACGGCGGTTGCCCTGCTGGCGGCACCGTAGCAGGAATTGGTTATGTGAGCGGGAGGCAGTGCATTATAGTGGCTAATGATAATACAGTGAAGGCCGGGGCATGGTTTCCTATCACAGGGAAGAAAAACCTGAGGATGCAGGAGATAGCTATGGAAAACCATTTGCCTGTAATATATATAGTAGATAGTGCGGGTGTTTTTCTACCCATGCAGGACGAGATATTTCCAGATAAGGAACATTTTGGACGTGTGTTCAGAAATAATGCGCAGATGAGCGCGATGGGCATAACGCAGATAGCTGCCGTGATGGGCAGTTGCGTGGCCGGTGGCGCTTACCTGCCTATAATGAGTGATGAAACGCTGATGGTAGAAGGCAATGGCTCTATCTTTCTTGCCGGCCCTTACCTGGTGAAGGCTGCAATTGGGGAAGATATAGATATACAAACGCTTGGTGGTGCCAAAACACATACGGAGGTAAGTGGGATCGCCGATTATAAATTTGATACTGAACAGGAATGTCTTGACCATGTGCGTCGCATTATGGACAAGATGGG
Organism: Flavipsychrobacter sp.; assembly: GCA_035606335.1. Taxonomy (GTDB): domain Bacteria; phylum Bacteroidota; class Bacteroidia; order Chitinophagales; family Chitinophagaceae; genus DATNFP01. The sequence continues at coordinate 9,746 of DATNFP010000106.1, forward strand.
TGAGCAGCCCAAAGCCGGATATGACCGAGTAAAACCAATACTCCCTAAAAAAGACCCTAAGGAAATATATGGGCTAGTGTCTG
>DATNFP010000107.1:0-3067 GCA_035606335.1 Flavipsychrobacter sp.
AAGGTAATAGGAGATTATGTGAGGAAACAAGGTAGTAATGAATACAGTAGAGAATATATATCAGAACAATTGAAACTCTTCAAAGAATAAAAATGCCCCGTCGGCTTGCCGCGGGGCTTTTTTACTTAAAGCAATTTCTAAAAACGGGATTTCTGTGATAGAATATTGTATTAGAGGGTATTATGTCACACAAAAAGCTTTGACCCTTATGCAATAATTTGAACAGTATATCCACAGGAGATACATTTCATTCTATACCAATGGCATAGTTTTTTGAACCTTTTCTAAAAACACTAACTATGAAAAACATTTTCTTCTCGATAGCATGTCTTTTAATGACAGCTATGCTTATTACCTCGTGTGTAGGTAAACGAAAATATCTGGAAGCGCGTCATAAGGCCAATGAATTGCAATCTGAAAACGTTGCTATGCAGCAACGCATACAAACACAACAGGATTCAATGAATAAGTTGAAGGGAAATGTTTCTGCCCTGGGCGATGTTTACCAGGCTACAAGCAGTGAACTTAGTATGAGCAAGGAACAGATCGCGGCACAACGCCAGCGCGTACAGCAGTTGGAACAATTAATAGATCAGCAACAAAGGAGTACAGAAGCATTACGTAAAAAGATTGCAGATGCACTCGTTTCATTTAGTAGCAATGAGCTGACAGTAACTATGAAAAATGGTAAAGTATACGTTAGTATGCAGGAAAGCTTGCTATTCCCTTCTGGTAGTGCTGTTGTAAATCCAAAAGGGAAAGAAGCATTAGCTAAAGTAGCTGGAGTCCTTAATACTAATCCCGGCATTAATGTAGATGTAGAGGGTCACACAGATAGCATTCCTATCCACAACAAGATGTACCAGGATAACTGGTCATTAAGTGTTGCTCGTGCAACTTCTATTGCCCACGTATTGATTGATAACTATAATGTAAATCCTTCCACAATTATTGCAAGTGGTAGAAGTTACTATGATAATGTTGCCACTAATGGTACCCCTGAGGGTCGACAATTGAATCGTCGTACGGAAATTATTCTTGAACCAAAGCTGGATGAATTAATGCAGATGATGAATGGTATAGAAAGTCCTACTGCAAATAAATAAGTAACATATAAGATTTAAAAAGAGCACAGTATTTACTGTGCTCTTTTAATTTTCCTGATTTTTTATTTGAAAGCAGAATAAGGTTTATATTTATTGTACAGATACTTTTTCTATGAAAAGGGGAACAATTAAACCGATTATTTATTTTTTGGCAGGGGTGTTAGGGACGATAACAGTAATATTCTTTTACTCATTTAAAAAAATAAACAATGCCGAGGCTACTGTTGATGTGCAGCAGGATGGCCGTTTGCAATACAAATGGTATCCTCCCGAACTGCCTAAGACAATATATTTTGCTAATGAAAAAGTACCTCTGGACAGACAGGAGATCAGAGAGCAACTGGATAGAGAGTTAATGTATAATTATTACAATATTTATAGCACTTTATATATTTTAAAACAGACAACAAGGTATTTTCCACTTATTGAAGAACGCTTAAAAGAAAATGGCGTGCCCGATGATTTTAAATACTTGTGTGTTGCAGAGAGTGCTTTGCAAAACCAGACATCAAGAGCTGGAGCTGTGGGATTCTGGCAGTTTATGAAAGATACAGCTCCAAGATATGGTCTTGAAGTAGATGATGACGTAGATGAACGCTATAATGTTTTGAAGTCAACAGATGCTGCCTGCCGTTATTTTAAGGATGCCTATGCGAGATTTGGCAACTGGACGGCCGCAGCCGCTTCGTATAATTGTGGCATTGCCGGTTTCGACAATTACTCTACCTATCAAGAGTCGAAGGATTACTACAGTTTAATGCTGCCAGATGAAACAATGCGGTATATATTCAGGATAATAGCTTTGAAGTACCTAATAACGAATGCCACAAAAATGGGATTTATTATCCAGCCTTCAGATGCGTACAAGCCTTACCAAACTTATGAAGAAGTAGTCACTCAAACCATTCCTGATATAGAAGCATACGCAGTGAGCAAAGGGATAACTTATAGAACTTTAAAAACACTGAACCCATGGCTAAGATCGCATTCGCTAACAGTGATGCAAGGCAAATCTTACAGCATATTACTTCCTGTTCAACCCGGTAAGCAATAATTGTAGGAAATAATTATAAAAATTTAGGCTCTTTAATTAGCTTTAATAAAATATTTTGCATGCGCTTATTGCGTATCGTTCCATTGCTTATAACGATTGTATTGGTTTATGTATTGAATAAGCCGATACTTGGTTTGCCTGCCTTTGGAAAATTACTGGATCCTATTAACGGATGTTGGGCAAATGCCGAAGACGTTAATAATAATTATACGCAGAAGTTTTCATTACAGCAATTACAGCATCCTGTAACAATATGGTTTGATGATAGATTAGTGCCTCACATACATGCAGAGAATGACCATGATCTATACTTCGCCGAAGGATATATACATGCTTATTTCAGATTGTGGCAAATGGATATGGAAACCCGCGCTGCCGCAGGCCGTGTAAGCGAAGTGGTAGGCAAGAAAACACTTAAATTCGACAGGACGCAAAGACGTAAAGGAATGGTATTTGGTGCTGAAAACTCACTTCGTGTAATGGAAGCAGATCCTCGTACCAAAACAATGCTTGATGCATATACTGCCGGTATCAATACTTACATCCATTCACTGAAATACAGAAATTATCCCCTTGAATATAAGCTGTTAGGTTTTGCTCCTGAGCAATGGACCAATCTAAAGTGTGCATTGCTGCTAAAATACATGGCAGACGACCTTACAGGATATACTGAAGATATACCACTTACTTTTCTTAGGGATATGCTACCCAAAGAGGATTTTGATTTGCTATACCCTGAAAAAATAAGTGGTAGTACGCCTGTAATTCCAACAGGAACACATTTCGAACCTGCTTCTTTACCAACTATTCCGGTACCTGATGATAGCGTTTGGACACATTTGCAACCTGGAGATTTTACAGACACAAGGAAAGAGCATGATGGCAAAGGCAGTAATAACTGGGTACT
>DATNFP010000108.1:0-18517 GCA_035606335.1 Flavipsychrobacter sp.
TGCAAATGGTTGCCCAAATGATCATTCCTTTTGCCATGGTGTTTGCATTGGGCTTCTATCTCCGGAAGAAAAAATTTGCCCGGATCATTTTTGGCGTCATGACTGTAGGTTTCCTATGCCTTGTCATACCAACTATAAATGCAGAAGTCCACGGTAATCCCATGGTAAGCAAAATGGGTATTGCGCAGCCAGGAGGAAATATGGAGGGTAAAGAAGTTAGGTTTGGCGCTCCCGCCTCGGCATACTGGAGTATAGCCACTACCGTTATCTCCACAGGCTCTGTAAATTCCATGCACGATAGTTTTATGCCGCTATCCGGTATGAACATGATGCTGGGCATGATGGTCAATTCCTTTTATGGTGGTGTTGGTGTGGGCCTGATAAACTTCTATGTTTATATGATCATTGCCATATTCATAGCAGGGTTGATGGTGGGACGCACACCCGAATTTCTCGGCAAAAAGATTGAGGCGCGTGAAATGAAAATAGCGATGATAGTTGCTTTGCTACATCCGTTTCTCATACTTGTTGGCACAGCTCTCTCATCATATTTCGCTGCTCACGATGCCAATATGAGTTGGTGGTTTACAGATGCTGCAGGTAAGCATAATGCAAGCGGCTGGTTGAATAATCCCGGTTATCATGGCTTTAGTGAAATGCTGTATCAGTACACATCTTCGTCAGCCAACAATGGTAGCGGTTTTGCGGGTCTTACTGCAAATAATCCCTTCTGGAACATCTCTACAGGTATTGTACTTATTTTCTCACGTTACTTGCCCATTATAGGACCTGTGGCTATTGCCGGTTCGTTAGCTCAGAAAAAGTATATCCCTGCAAGCGCCGGTACACTTAAGATCGATACAGTAACATTTGCAACAGTCATTCTTGCAGTAAAGGTCATTATAGCTGCTCTGTCATTTTTCCCGGCTTTAGCATTAGGCCCTATTGCTGAATGGGTAAGTATTTAATCGTTTAAATAAACTACAGCTATCGTAAAATAGTTTTGAAATGAAAAAGAAAGAAAAGAAAAGTTTGTTTGAGCCTGCACTGATAGGAGAAGCCATTAAGCAGTCCTTCGTCAAGCTCAATCCAAAAGTATTATGTCGCAATCCTGTAATGTTCACCGTAGAGATAGGCAGCGCCGTTATGCTGGTTGTTTGCATATTGATATTGAAAGGCGCACAGGGGCAGGGTTCATTTATCTACAATTTTATCATCTTCCTGGTGCTCCTCATTACCTTGTTATTCGCAAATTTTGCCGAAGGTTTGGCAGAAGCACGCGGTAAGGCCCAGGCTGCCTCACTTCGTAAAACACGTGAAGAAACACCTGCAAAAAAAGTTGTGCTAATGGGAGAGATATTTGTAAACGAAATTCACAATGTTTCTTCTTCTGAATTAGTCAAAGGAGACATCTTTATTGCAGAAGCTGGAGATATTATTCCCACCGATGGTGAAATAATTGAAGGCATAGCCACTATAGACGAATCTGCCATTACAGGTGAATCTGCACCTGTAATACGTGAAGCAGGTGGCGATAAATCTTCTGTAACAGGTGGTACAAAGGTCCTTTCCGATAAGATAAAAGTGAAGGTAACTACCGAACCTGGAGAAAGTTTTCTCGATAAGATGATCGCATTGGTAGAAGGAGCAACACGCCAGAAAACGCCAAATGAAATAGCGCTGAACATTTTACTGGCTGGGTTCACGCTGGTGTTCATTATTGTTTGTGTTACTCTTCATCCTTTTGCAGCTTATGCAAAAACGAACATTCCAATCTCCGCCTATATTTCCCTGTTTGTATGTCTTATACCAACTACAATTGGTGGATTGCTTTCTGCAATAGGCATCTCCGGCATGGATCGTGCTTTGCGCGCCAATGTAATTGCCAAATCAGGTAAAGCCGTAGAAACAGCAGGCGATATCGATACATTATTGCTCGACAAAACAGGCACCATAACAATAGGCAACCGCAAAGCAACAAGCTTTTTTGCAGCCCCGGGCATAAACGAACAGGCAATGATAAATGCTGCAGTGTTAGGCTCTTCTTCCGACAGTACACCCGAAGGCAAATCAATCGTAGAATTAGGACGGAAATTATTACCTGAAAATAAGCTCGTGACACAACTTGATAAATTCAGCATAGACGGCAGTGCAAATCTTACCAGCTATCTTTCTCCCGTATTGAACGTAATTCAGTTTACAGCCGAAACACGCAGCAGTGGTATAGATCTCGAAAATGGTATTAAGATTCGTAAAGGTGCTTTCGATGCCATGCGCGACAAAGTGCTAAAAGCAGGTAATAAATTTCCTATGGAGACTGCTAATCGGGTCAATACCATTTCTGCAAATGGTGGCACTCCCCTCGTGGTCATTGAAAATAATGAAGTACTGGGAGTAATAGAATTACAGGATATTATAAAACCCGGTATACAGGAACGTTTCACACGCCTTCGCAAAATGGGTGTAAAGACCGTAATGGTAACAGGTGACAATCCCTTAACTGCAAAATTCATCGCAGAGAAAGCAGGCGTGGATGATTATATAGCCGAGGCCAAACCAGAAGATAAAATGACTTACATCCGCAAAGAGCAGCAAGGCGGTAAGCTGGTTGCAATGATGGGCGATGGTACTAACGATGCTCCTGCACTTGCACAGGCTGATGTGGGCGTGGCCATGAATAGTGGTACTTCTGCTGCAAAAGAAGCAGGAAATATGGTAGACCTGGATAACGACCCAACAAAGCTCATTGAAATTGTAGAAATAGGTAAACAATTACTCATGACAAGAGGCACATTAACCACTTTCTCTATTGCCAATGATGTGGCAAAATACTTTGCCATTGTACCGGCATTGTTTATTGTATCTATCCCGGCTCTGCAAGCGCTTAACATCATGAACCTGCATAGCCCCGAAAGCGCGATACTTTCAGCGGTGATCTTTAATGCTATCATTATACCATTGCTGATCCCATTAGCATTGCGAGGTGTTGCTTACAAACCAATAGGAGCAAGTGCCCTGTTACGTCGCAATTTATTTATATACGGAATAGGAGGTATCATACTGCCATTCGTCGGGATTAAAATTATAGATGTGATCATCTCATTATTCCTCTAATATTTTTAACGATTTTATAATTATGAAAAAGAATCTCATACCCGCGTTATTACTTTCTGTTGTTTGCCTCATATTTTTTTGCGGTATTTATACAGCAGTTATCTGGGGTATTACACAGCTCGCTCCAAATCATGGAAATGGCTTTGTAGTAAAAGCTTCAAACGGAAAATATTATTATACTGATATTGTGCAAAAATTTACCGCCGATAATTATTTCTGGCCGCGCCCGTCCGCAGTTGACTATAATGCGAATGGCTCTGGGGGTAGCAATAAAGGTCCCGCTAATCCAGATCTGTTAAAACAGATAAAGAATAGAATAGATACGTTTACAAAGCATAATCCCGGCATTGATAAAGCTTCCATTCCATCAGATATGGTTACAGCAAGCGGTAGCGGCCTTGACCCGGATATAAGTATCCAAGGAGCCAATGTGCAGATAAAACGTGTTGCTGCTGCAAGACATCTACCGGAAGAAAAGATTCAGCAATTAGTAAACGCCCATATAGAAAAACCCCTTTTCGGTTTATTCGGCCCTGAGAAAATAAATGTATTGAAGCTGAACCTTGCATTAGACAATTTAAGACAGTAAACTTTTCTTTATTAAAAAGATAAATCAAAACAATTACATCAAACATACTTATGAAGAAAGAAATAATAGCATTAGCGGCAGTGGCAGCTCTAATGTTTACTCAACAAACAGCTAAAGCGCAAGACACAGAAGACGATAAAAAAACTGCGTCAGTTGAAGCTCCCCCCTCTGATGCCACTGAAAAAATCCCCTGGGATGGCTTCGATTTTACTTGGGTTAATGGTAATGACCGCCGGGATTCATCTGTGTTCCATATACCCTATTTTACACCAAGCATCCTAATTGATTGCAATGCTACACATTCTTTCAATAGCCCTATAGATCATACTGTGGTGGGCTCCACTGCACTCTCCCGGAATGATGAAATGGTTATTTCTGCAATAAATTTAGGAGGGGATTTCAGTTTCGGAAATGCACGCGGTAGAATAATGACACAGTTCGGAGCACGTTCGCAGGTTGTTCCCCGAAACGATTTAAGTCCCTATCGCGGCCAATACGATCTTGCTGATGCTTATCGTTATCTTGACGAAGCATATGCAGGCTATCATTTCAACAAATGGTATGGCATCAATGTAGACTTTGGATTGTTCATGTCTTACATAGGTCTTAATTCATATTATCAGGAAGAAAACTGGGAATACCAGGCATCATTCACTTCTGATAATACACCATGGTTTTTCAACGGTATTCGCATCCAGCTGTTTGTTTCAAAATATTTAAAGATCGAACCCTGGATCATCAATGGCTGGCAGAGTTATGGTTCATTCAATGCTTTGCCAGGCTTGGGTACCAATATCACTTATATCCCTAAAGAATACATAAAAATGCTAACAAATGATTACTGGGGCACAGATGCTGCAGGTCTCTTAGGCCGCCACAGATTTCACTCAGACAATAGTTTCTTTCTAAGGTATTACGATCACTCAAGATCAAAAGGTGTTTCCCGCATGGCATTTACAGCCACAGGAGATATTGGTTTTGAAAAAGGTGATGGAGTTAATGGTTTCAAAAGCGATCCCGTAAAAGGCCCTGCCCAATATTTCATAAGCTGGATGGTGTATAACAAGATATGGTTCGATAGAAACAAGTTCGGAATATATTTCGGAGGTGGCTGGATGACCAATCCGGGTCGCTATTTGGTGCTTGCTCCTACAGGTGATGCAAGTCCTTTACCCAATCCATATAACCCTACCAAACCTGCAGGCACACATCCATTTAGTGAAAATCCTGGTGATCCATTTACTGGTTGGGATTGTTCCATTGGTTTTAGCTGGACGCCAAATCAGAGTATCGAATTTAAAACCGAATGGGTACATCGTGAGGCAAGCGTAGATTATTTTGCAGGCCCTGGTGGTGTTACGTCACCAAGTGGCTATACTTATACCCCTATCCCATCATCAGGCTGGGCGCCGGATCTTGTAAAATCGGAAAGTCGCGTTGTTTTTGCAGCGTTGTTCCGTTTATAAATAGAAGATATGAATGAAAACAGAGACCAGGAAGCAGACCATTTTCTCGACCTCATAAAGAAGTCGCGCAAGGGAAAGTTAAAAATTTACATAGGCATGAGTGCTGGTGTGGGCAAGTCGTTTCGTATGCTTCAGGAAGCCCGTACATTGTTGCAAAATGGTATTGACGTTAAGATAGGATTTATTGAGCCACATGGCAGAGCAGAAACAGTAGCGCTTACAGATGGATTACCGTTAATTCCCCGTACAAGGGTCTTCTATAAAGGAAAAGAATTGGAAGAAATGGATCTTCAGGCCGTATTGAATTTACGGCCTGAAGTTGTTATTGTAGATGAATTAGCTCATACCAACATACCTGGCAGCAAAAATGAAAAACGTTGGCAGGATGTAATGGACATACTTGATGCCGGGATCAATGTGATAACTGCTGTAAACATCCAGCATATAGAGAGCCTTAACGACATTGTAAAACAAATAACCGGCATTGAAGTAACAGAAAGGATACCTGATAAAATACTAAAACTGGCGGATGAAGTTGTAAACATCGATCTTACAGCTGATGAATTAATTGCAAGGTTGAAACAAGGGAAGATATATGCCCCTGAAAAGGTGGAATTGGCGCTTCGCAATTTCTTTAAGTCCGACAGTATTTTACAACTGCGCGAACTGGCATTAAAAGAGGTAGCAGGTCAGATAGAACGTAAAGTTGAGACAGAAATACCGCGGAATATCTCCTATCGGCACGAAAAAATACTGGCATGTATCAGTAGCAATGAGAAAACTGCAAAAACTGTTATCCGAAAAACGGCACGGCTTGCAAATTATTATAATGCACAATGGTATGCATTATATATCGAGACCCCTTCAGAAAGCCCCGAAAAAATTGCTTTGGATAAACAACGATATTTAATTAATAACTTTAAGCTGGCTACCGAGCTTGGCGCTGAAGTATCCACTATGAAAAGCAACAATGTCGCAACATCTATCGCCGAAGCGGCTGAAGCTAAAAACATTACTACAGTATGCATCGGCAAACCTACTATGGGACTGGCAAAAATAATATTAGCCACTAATGTTTTCAATCAGCTTTTGAAAAAGCTTTCTGAGAACAAAATTGATCTGATCATTATGTCTTAATATTTATTATGAGATTCTCCCTGAAGTTCAAAACTGCGATTGGTATTGGTTTACTGTTTGGCTTATTACTCACATTAAGCATAGTGTCTTTTGTTTTCATAAACCGGCTTTCCGAAAAAACAGAGAATCTGCTTACTGCCAATTATCTCACAATGAGATATTGCAACCAGATGCGTCATGCTCTCGATGTCTCCACCTATGATACCTCTGCCTATACCTTATTCGAAAAAAATCTTTCACTACAGGAAAAAAACATTACTGAACCTGGCGAAGATCAGGCTACTGAAAAACTACAGTATTATTTTAATGTCTATAAGAAGGGAAATAAAAGCCCTGCAATCATTCATGCTATCAACGACGAGCTTTATACCATTTTTATGCTCAATCAAAACGCATTGGAACATAAAAATGCAGTAGCATTACACACAGCAGGTAAAGCCAAGCTATGGATATCTGTATTAACAGTGATCGTAGTACTGATCGGGTTTACATTAACTCTAAATTTCCCCGGCTATATCGCAAATCCTATCCGCATGCTAACTGAAGGTATTACCGAGATCGCACAGAAAAATTATAGCAAGCGCATATACCTGGATAATAATGATGAATTTGGAGAGATGGCAAACGCATTCAATCAGATGGCGGAGAAGCTATACGAATATGAACATAGCAACCTTTCCAAATTAATGTTCGGGAAAAAGCGAATAGAGACCATTATCAACCAGATGGAGGATGCCGTAATAGGGTTGGATGCGGGAAATAAAATATTATTCATCAACAATACTGCGGAAAGTCTCTTTAACCTGAAGGGTAATGAGATTATGGGCAAATATGCGCCTGACGTTGCGCTGTATAACGACCTGTTCCGAACCGTACTGCAGAATAAGAAGGAGCAAGACCCATTAAAAATAGTTGTGGATGGAAGGGAAAATTATTTCTCGGTAGATCACAGGGCGGTTTTCAGTGAGGAGAAATCAATTGGTGAGGTATTTACTTTGAAAAATATTACAACTTTTAAAGAGCTTGATATATCAAAAACAAATTTGCTCGCTACTATTTCTCATGAATTAAAAACTCCGATATCCTCCATTAAAATGAGCGCACATTTATTAACCGACGATCGCATCGGTATGCTGAATATGGAGCAGAAAGAAATGGTGAACAATATAGCTGATGACGCAGAAAGGCTATTAAAGATTACCGGAGAGCTACTCAATATGACCCAGATAGAAACAGGAAACATTCAGCTTAAAATTCAAAAAATCAGTCCTAAGGAAATTGTGATAGAAAGCCTGCATGCGGTACAGTTCCAGGCAAAACAAAAAAACATACACATAGAATTACAGTTCCCGGAACAGCTACCCGAAGTTTTTGCAGATACGGACAAAGCGTCCTGGGTGCTGATTAATTTACTTACTAACGCTATTAAGTTTTCTCCGGAAGACAGTAAGATCATTGTTAATGTTCATGCTCAAAACAATTTCATTCAATTCTCAGTAAAAGATTTTGGCATCGGCATTGAAGAAAAATACATCTCAAAAATTTTTGAGCGCTATTTCAAGGCGTCAGAAAATGAACAAACCGGTACAGGTTTAGGACTTGCTATCTCTAAAGAGTTTATTGATGCACAGGGAGGAAGTATTGATGTGAAAAGCCAATATGGCAAAGGGAGTGAATTTAGTTTTTCATTGCCCACTAGTAATGCGGCATAACTATATGAATATAGTAAGCATACATTTATTTGATTTTCATTCCTATACTTGATACTTTAGATAAGTCTTAATTAATTGTAATGGAAAAACGTTTTAATATCAGAGTTTATGGTATATGGTTGAACGAGAGTAATATTTTAATAAACGAAGAGCAGATAAGAGGAGAAACAGTAATAAAACTACCCGGAGGTGGAATGGATTGGGGAGAAGGCACTATTGATTGCCTGAAAAGAGAATGGAAAGAAGAATTGAATATCGATATAGAAGTGCTCGACCATTTTTATACTACCGATTTTTTTCAGACTTCAGCCTTCGACAATTCACAGGTCATTAGTATCTATTATATGGTATCTGCCGGATTGCCTGTAGTCATTCACAATAATTTCCCCGAAGAAAAAACATTCTGGACACCGCTGAATAGCATTTCCACCGATACATTTACCCTTCCTATTGATAAAATAGTTGGCAAAATGCTGCAGACTTTATATAAATGATGATTTGTAGTTTCAAGCTCACAATAAGGATCAGTAACCCAGCTAAGGTTTTTTTCATAAAGTTTATATTTAGGGTGAATTAAAAAAACATTAGTATCAACTAGTATTTAAATGAATAACTTATTCCTAACTGATATGTCATCACTTTCCCCCCATAATGACTGTACGCAAGTGGATCCGCAGGTATACTATGAGTGAACCGAATGCCAACAGTAGGCACCTGATATTGCCATAGGGCGCGTAAAACTAGATGCTTATTGATTTGATAAGACGCTTCTGCATTAACGCCTACCACTGACCCTGCAAATTTATTTCTATCACGTGTGGCATTTATTAAACTTGTTGTGTCCGGCTCATGATAATACCAGCTATAATCTATATAGTCTTCGTAAATTACTATATAAGAAATTCCGGCAAAGCAATTGAAACGATCCTTAAGTGAATGAAAAAAATGATACTGGGCTCTAAAAGAAATATAATATTCACTATAAATCCCTTTCCCTTTTGCTAAAATTTGCCCAGAATATGGATATTCAAGCAGGTTCACGACTTCGCCATAGTCTGTCCTTTCAAATGTTGTAAAAGCAGTTTCAAAACTTATTTTTCCCTTTGGTTCCCATCTTAAAAAAAAATCATTTGCCCATTGGTTCACCCTGAAACTTTGAAATTCGTTATCATTTGGAATATAATAGCGCCCGCCTGAATAGATGCCTGCCTGCAAGGTCTGGGCTTTTACAGAAATCTGTACGATCAAAAATGAAATAAAAAATAAATAGCGCTTCATAGGAATAAATATCAATTTTAAAATTACTCAATAAACAACCAATACAAATCTCTATATATAGTTTTACAAATGCCACAGGTAAAAAACTGATTGCAGAAAAAATTATGTATCTATTTAGGGTGAATTAAAAAACCATTAGATCACTAGTATTTAAATGAATAACTTATTCCTAACTGATACGTCATCACTGAAAATCCATAGTGAGCGACAGCAATAGGGTCTTTAAATTCAGTATGAATTAAGCCAAAAGCTGCCGTCTGAAATTGTAATAAGGCATGTAAAACAAAATGGTTATTAATTTGATAGGATGCCATAGTATTTAAACCCACCCATACTAAATCTGATTTGTATTTATAGCGTGCTGCATTTATCAAATTTGCGGTGTCAGGATTGTGGTAATACCAGCTATAAGCTATATAATCTTCCAGGTTGAGCATTGAAGAAATTCCGGCATAGCAATTGAGATGATTCTTTAGTGAATGGAAAAAATGATACTGGACTCTAAAAGAAAATTGATATTCACTATAAGCTCCCTTCTCCTTTGCTAAAATTTGCCCCCAATATGGATATTCGAGTATACCCACACCTTCACCGTATTCTGTCCAGTCAAACGTTGTAAAAGCGGTTTCAAAACTTATTTTTCCTTTTGGCTCCCATCTTAAAAAAGCATCATTTTCCCATCTGTTCACTCTCAAACCTTGCCAATCAAATTTAGATGGAATATAATAACTTCCTCCGGAATAAATGCCCGCTTGTAATGTCTGAGCTTTGGCAAAAATTGAGATTGATAAAAAACGACAAAGACTATAAAGCGTTTCATAGGTAAATAAAGTTTATAAGGATTATCCATTTAAAGATAATACAATCCTGTGCTATAGCTATAAATAAAAAACTAATTGTTTTATTTATAATTCTTTGCCGTAATCTTAAACAGCAAATACCTTTTCTTATGTATATCCTAAAACTGTATAGTCATTATACACTTTTCACATAACCATAAAAATTCCTTTTTTTTATCTGCAATCTCTTTCCAAGCTTTGCATGGTAAACCATTTTAGAAAGTAGCAGCTTCTAAATGAATAAAATATCTTCCAAGAGAATGAATACTGTAAACTCAAATTGTTGAATTCTCCAATTGTTCCTTCTGTTTTCTCCGCTCTGTGGCAAAACGGGGCAAAAATGGGGAATGTTTGGGTAATCGTTCACTTGCGTGTATTTTTATACAATCCTTGCCCACAGCTATTTTTAGGCAAAAGATGATTTCCCATTTTCCAAAAAACCAATATTTTTTATCCAATGGGGGAATTTTCTGAAATAATTATAGAAAACGTTTAAGCAGCTATTGGCTGTAGCATCAAATTACAATTTATCTTTGTTCATATTCGAAAAGGTTTTATGAAATTACTGCTCTCATATTTAAGTCGTTATAAATGGTTGGTGTTTTTGGGTTTGCTTTTTGCAGCTATCAATCAGCTTTTCTCCCTGCAGGATCCCCTCATTGCGGGAAAGCTACTCGACCGTTTTGTGACCCACCCACACACTGTATTGGCCACAGGTAAATCGCCTGTCATATTAAGGACGTTAAAAGAATATATGGTTGGCTCGCTTGGATTGATTGGCCTCTTGATAGCTGTTGCAATGGTATCCCGTATAGCAAAGGCATTCCAGGACTATGTAGTAAACGTTGTTATTCAAAAGCTTGGTGCCCAAATGTACACAGACGGGCTAAAGCATGCGTTGCAATTACCCTACCAGGATTTTGAAGACCAGCGTAGTGGAGAAACTTTGTCCGTGTTGCAAAAAGTACGGTTAGACTGTCAGAATTTTATTAATTCATTTGTAGGTGTTCTGTTTACCACCCTGATAGGGCTTATATATGTAATGATATATGCTTACACACTTAACCCGTGGTTGGTTCCTATATATCTTGGAGGGTCAATTTTATTAGGTATGCTTACAAGTGCTCTAAGCAAAAAGATAAAGGGCATTCAGAAATCTATTGTAAATGAAACAAATGCCTTGGCTGGCTCTACTACAGAATCTCTAAGAAATATCGAGCTGGTTAAAAGTCTTGGGCTTACAAGCCAGGAGATCCATCGCCTTAACTCAACAACTATAAAAATATTAAAACTGGAATTGAAGAAAGTCCGCAGCATCCGTTCCATATCATTCATACAGGGCACATTTGTGAACTTTTTAAGACAGTGTATCATCTTCTCCCTTCTTTATTTCATATTCAAAGGTTCTATTTCACCCGGCCAGTATCTTACATTGATGTTTTATTCCTTCTTTATTTTCGGGCCTTTACAGGAATTAGGAAGTGTGATCATTTCCTATCGCGAAACAGAAGCATCTTTGAATAACATGAGCGAGCTGATGAAGAAACCACTGGAATATAAACCGGAAAACCCTGAAACTATTAGTGAGATCAAAAATTTAAAATTCAAGGGAGTAACTTTCAAGCATAATACAGCAACAAGACCCGCATTGGATGATATTTCATTTAATGTTGAGGTAGGTGAAACGATTGCTTTCGTCGGCCCATCCGGTAGTGGTAAAACCACGCTTGTAAAACTATTGGTTGGCCTATATCATCCCAATAAAGGACATATCTATTACAACAATCACGACGAAGCAAATATTGATTACGATGCTTTGCGCCATCGCATAGGGTTGGTAACACAAGACCCCCAGCTTTTTTCAGGTACTATTAGGGAAAACTTATTGTTTGTAAATCCATCCGCAACCGATGAGCAGATAAACAGTGTTCTTCAGCAAGCCGCTTGCCAAAACCTGTTGGCACGCGCTGAAAAAGGAATAAATACTATGATCGGTGAAGGTGGGTTAAAGCTTTCAGGTGGTGAGAGACAAAGATTATCAATAGCAAGAGCGTTATTGCGCTATCCTCAGCTATTGATATTTGATGAAGCAACTTCTGCTCTCGATTCATTGACAGAAGAGGAAATTTCACAAACTATTCGTTCAATCACATCTAAACGTCAGCATATTACATTAATGATTGCCCATCGTCTTTCTACTATCATGCATGCCGACCGCATCTATGTTTTGGAAAAGGGCAATGTTATTGAAACAGGCACACACCAATCATTGTTGGATGAAAAAGGCTTGTACTATGCTATGTGGCGTCAGCAAATTGGTGAACGTAAAGAAACACCAAGCTTAAAAAAGGTCACATCGCTTTTTTAAACTAAAAAAAACTACTACAAGACTATCGGCTGTAAAAGTTCGCTCTTATAAGGATAATCTGTATTAAAATGCAGTCCTCTGCTCTCTTTTCTGAATTGTGCACTTTTCACGATCAGATATCCTATAGTGATCAGGTTACGCAGCTCACAAAGCTGCGGAGATAAAGTCGACGTTTTATAGAGTTCTTCTGTTTCCTCATGTAGCAGATCAAGTCGGTGCATGGCACGTTCAAGACGCACATCATTCCGCACGATGCCGACGTAGTCGCTCATTATTTGTTTTAGTTCTTTGAGGCTTTGGGTAATAAGTATCATTTCTTCTGGCTCAGTAGTACCTGCAGCGTTCCAGTCGGGTACGTCTTCGTGGTATGCTATGCTATCAATTTTTTTGGCGGCATCTTCGGCACATCTATGCGCAAACACTAATGCTTCTAAAAGAGAGTTGGAAGCAAGGCGGTTGGCACCATGTAAGCCAGTGCTGGCGCATTCTCCGCATGCATACATATTCTGTACAGAAGAGTGTCCCATTTCATCGGTCTTTATACCACCGCAGCAATAATGTGCAGCAGGAGCTACGGGTATCATCTGTTCAAATACATTGATGCCTATGCTCTCACACTTTGCAAATATGTTTGGAAAATGCTCTTTAAATTTTTTCTTATCCATGTGCCGACAATCAAGATATACATGCTCTGTACCGGTACGCTTCATCTCACTATCTATAGCCCTTGCTACTACATCACGTGGGGCAAGATCAGCGCGCGAGTCGTATCTCGTCATAAAAGCAACGCCATCAACATTCCTTAGTATTCCACCATCACCTCTCACAGCCTCTGTGATCAGGAAAGAAGGGCTCACTCCTGCCTCATACAAGGCTGTAGGATGGAATTGTATAAACTCCATATTCTCTATACGCCCTTTTGCACGGTATGCCATAGCAATACCATCGCCGGTAGCTATCTTTGGATTGGTCGTGGTACGATACACCTGTCCCGTTCCGCCGGAAGCCATCATCGTCACCTTTGCTAATATTTTTTCAATATTATTATTGTTCAAGTTCAATACGTAAACACCGTAACATTCTATATCGGGCGTAGACTTTGTCACAAGAAAACCGAGATGGTGCTGAGTGATTATATCCACTACAAACCAGTGAGTATGTATTTCGATGTTTGGATATTTTTTCACTTCTTCCACCAGGGCTCTTTCTATTTCAAAGCCTGTTATATCCTTGTGATGCAGGATCCGGAATTCCGAATGGCCACCTTCACGGCCACGCATATATTCTCCCTCAGAATTTTTATCAAAGCGTGCCCCCCACTCTATTATTTCATCAACACGTTCAGGCCCCTCTTTCACTACTATTTCTACTATTTGTTTATTGCATAACCCATCTCCGGCTACCAATGTATCTTCTATATGCTTTTGGAAACTGTCATGCTCCAGGTCATTTACTACCGCTATTCCTCCCTGCGCATATTTAGTGTTTGTTTCGTCTGTATTAACCTTCGTAAGAATGGTAACCTTTTTATCAGGAAATTTTTTTGCTGTTTTTACTGCAAATGTCAATCCGGCTATACCTGAACCAATGATCAAAAAATCAGTTTTCATTGCTGATGCTTTACAAAATGAAAAACGGTTCCTTAGGAACCGCTTAACAAAATAAAGACATTTATACAAGATGATCGCTAAAAACTCGATGTAATAGTTCCTTTCACCCCACTGAATGCCGGTTCATATCGGCATACACCACCAGTACAATTAATACCATCCACCTGTTTCACATAAGCCAGGGAAAAGCGATGTGGACCTTGTGTGTAAGCTACAAAGAGATTATAATAATGGTTAGCCTTTGACACTTTTGCATAGTTAGGATCAATATTATACATATCTGACGCTGAGAATGACCATTTGGGAGCTATATCATACTCAAGCAGCCCATATATCCATGAACCGTAATCTTGTTTCGTGGCCATATATTGGAATTCAGCTCTTATAGACTTTTTACCACCAAATCTATAGCTCGCCTCAGCAAATGGAGTTATTGCATTCAGCATTGGAACATTAGGTTCAACCTGGTATACTTCCTGGTTATATTGCAATAACTGTACACCAGCCTGTAGCAACCATGCACCTGTACTTTGATAGTCAGCTTCAAGATACCCTTCGCGATATAAAGCTATATTATCAAGTGTGTTGATATATGTGTATGATAAAGTGTAAGTAAAAAAGTCGTTAGGTGAGATAATAGCCTGCGCTTTACCGGCAAGCTCTGAAATATCCTGTGATGCCGGTGAATAGCGGGACATAAGGCGTTGGGGGCGTATATCAGCCATAATTGGTTGCCAGTTAAGCATACCATTTAATAATACTTCGTTAGGAGAAGTACGCATTACAAAGTCTTGTGTACGCTTTCCAGCAAGATTTATGGCGAACCCCTTTTGTGCATAGCCTAAAGTTGTATACTCAACGTTTCCAGGCTTGTCTACGAGCAGATTGTTTTCAAGTATTGCTTCATGCGTTTTATAAGCCCCCTCAGCATACCATGAAAGATTGCCTATGGTAAGTGTATTATACGCAGTAAAAGCATACATATTATACATAGGCTCAAAGCGAGTATCAATAGCCTGGCTATTGATTGTAGCTACCACTGAATTCATTGATGCCTGGTCTAAAGTCCTATTGAGTATACCCACACCAGGTATAATATGCACTTTTTTACCCACATTAAAGTCGCCTTCAGCACTCATACCTTTTATTATAGGCTGGTATCTGGTAAACAAAAATTTCTGCTGCCCGGTAAACCCTTTCAGCATAATATTTTTAGCTAATTTATACTTAAGCTGAAAACCAACCAAAGCATTATCTATAAGCAATCCTCGATCTTCATAAGCACGAAAAAGAATACCGCTGCCTATCTGATCATAAATATATCCGGCAGTTATGGTAAGGTCTTTCATCTCTTTCGATACACTCCATGCGCCTATGCCAAATCCACTCAATGCTTGTGTTGGATTATATAAATTGGAGTTGTTAAACCCATCTACACGGGCAAAAACTGTAAATCCTTTGTAGTTATAACGCAGGTCCAGCCAACCTTCATTACCACTTAGGTAGTTATCATATAAAGGATTGCCAGATGCTTTAATTGATGTATCTCTCTGAAAAAAATTCAGATTCATCATAAAGTCTCCTGAAAATGTACCTGGTACCTGTGCAAGTGCTTTTACACCAAATAATAACAATAAAGATAAAAGAGTGATTTTTCTCATTAACGGGGGTTGTTAATTATAAAAATTTTCCGAATTTAGAACTTTATTAAAAACTGGCAAGATTTTAGTTAAATATTATAAAAAACAATTAATTATGAAGAAGGTAACCGCAGTATTAGCCGGTCTCTTTTTAGCTACAGCATTACATGCACAAGTAGCGGATTTACCTGATACCCAAATCAAAGATGTAAATTCAGGCGAGAAAATTGCTTTTAATCAGACAGTTACTAATGGGAAAGTGACTTTGGTAAGCTTTTGGGCTACCTGGTGTGTGCCCTGCAAAAAGGAAATAAAAAGTATTACTCTTAAAATGAATGATTGGAAAAAAGAAGCTGATTTTAACTATATGACTGTTTCTATTGATGAATCACGTGCTGAAGGGCTGGTTCGCAGCTATGCTAAATCACAGGGCTGGAGTTTCCCATTTTACATTGATCCAAATTCGGACCTGAAAAGATCTCTTAACTTTCAGACAGTACCATTTACGGTAATAATAGACAAGAATGGTAAAATTGCTTATATGCACTCGGGCTATGAGGAAGGCGGCGAAAATGATGTATTTGCAGAGCTTAAAAAGATAGCTGCCAAATAAAAGATAATTATTTAATGATAAAAATGCACCAAATAATTGGTGCATTTTTATTTGTGTTCGTGTTTGGCATATTTGTTTTGTCTATCAGCTTCGCGTAACCAACAACAGGTAACAAAGCAGCAAAAAAGATAATAAAATGAAAAAGTCGAGAAAATGACCAAAGCCACATAATTTTATCGGCATAATTAATAACGCACTATGATAACGTCTTCAGATATTACAGAAAGTGAAAAGCAAATCCGGCAGCTTGTCGAAGATTGGGCAAAAGCAGTTCGCAATAAAGATATTAACGGCATTCTGGCCCATCACTCTGATGATATTGTAATGTATGACGTACCGAAACCCTTTCAGTCCATCGGTATCGAGGCATACCGCAAAACATGGGATGTGTTTTTTTCTTTCACAAAGCCGGGTGTATTTGATATTCAGGAATTGCATGTTTTTGCGGATGAAAACGTTTCCTTTTGTTACGCAACAATGAAATGTGCAGATAAAAGCGACAGCGCAGATTATATAGATTTGGACTTCAGGCTAACAATTGGGCTAAGAAAAATAAATGATCAATGGACGATAGTTCATGAGCATCATTCAGTTCCGGCTTAATACGATGAAATATTTTCAACTTACGTACTGATTATTATTGTTTTAAAATATTTGTCAACTTTTTTAAAAATATTATATTCAAATAGGGGAAAATATTTATATTTATTTATCGTTAGTTTATAATCTTCGCCTATGTTCAACTACCCTTCTTTTAAAGCATATAAGGATATTTGCGGCACTTTCATTTCCATATTATTTGCAATTACCTCTTATGGACAGGCCCATGATATAATATGGGCGAAAACCTATGGAGGGTCAAGCGGCGACATTCCTTGGTGGATGCAACGCGTTACTGATGGAGAATATATCATATCCGCGGCTACACGCTCCGGTGATGGTGATGTGACGGGTTTTCATGGTGGCTTTGACGCATGGGTTATTAGTTTAAAGGATTCTAATATAGTATGGGAAGAAGCACTTGGGGGGACGGGTGATGATTACGCGTTTAGCGTTGCTGTTACTAAAGACAGTGGATACATAATTGCTGGAACTACTGCTTCAAATGATGGTGATGTATCGGGAAATCATGGAAAAAGTGATATGTGGGTAGTAAAATTATCCGCCGGAGGCAGCATACAATGGCAAAAGTGCCTGGGTGGCAGTGATGATGATTATGCAGCATCCATACAACAAACCACAGATGGAGGATATATAGTTGCCGGGCAAACGTTGTCTAACGATGGAGACGTATCGGGGAATCACGGGAGAGAAGATATGTGGATTGTAAAACTGAATGATACTGGGAAGATACAATGGCAAAAATGTCTTGGAGGTGGCTATAACGAAAATGCATTATCTATAGCACAAACAAAAGATGGCGGATATATAGTAGCAGGCACAACTAATTCAGATAATGCAGATGTGTCGGGATATCATGGAGCACCATATGGTTATTATGATTTCTGGGTAGTAAAACTGGATGATACCGGGAAAATACAATGGCAAAGATGTTTGGGAGGTGACGATGATGATGAGGCCGCCTATGTTGCACAAACAAAAGATGGTGGATATATTGTAACTGGTCAGTCACGTTCAGTGGATGGAGATGTAACGGGTAATCACGGGCTCTCCGATGTATGGGTGGTGAAGCTTACAGATACCGGCAGTATAACATGGCAAAGAAGCTACGGAGGTTCATCATACGATTATGCAAATTCTGTATTGCAAACCAATGATAATGGATATTTAATTTGTGCTACCACAAATTCAAATGATGGGAATGTACGCGGTAATCATGGTAGCTACGATTATTGGCTAATAAAAATAAGTGCAACAGACTCCTTAGAATGGCAAAAGTGTTTAGGAGGTTCAAATTATGATGTTGGAGTAAATGTTATACAAAATAGCGACAGCAGCTATATAGTGGCAGGTCAAACTATATCGTCAGATGGCGAAGTAAAAGGGTATAGGGATACCAATTATATTAATTCTGGCGTAAGCGGTGATGTATGGGTTGTAAAGCTGGGGGATACTATTAGAGACACAATAACCAATGTATCTAATATTAACAAGCATGATATTATAAAGGTTTATCCAACCATTGTAAGT
>DATNFP010000109.1:0-6332 GCA_035606335.1 Flavipsychrobacter sp.
ATTTATCAATACTGCCTGTTCCTGCTATTTTTATATACGTACAGTTTAATAACGACATCCCTGTTGACATCTTTGCCTGACCGCCTTCATTGGTTATAGTAACAGGACAGGTGGGAGTGCCATGGATATTCGTCAGGTTAAAATAGGAATATGGATTGGAAGAGAACTTAAACGTTAAGGTATCCCCTGGTGAATAGCTAAATGATGACCCATTGATTGATGACCCTTTATCGCCTCCTTTAATTATATATCGTTTCTGACCCCCACAAATAGAAGTACTGCAGTTACTCCACCTGATACCAGGCGCGATATTCAGAGTGCCTGTATTACCACAAATAAGATTACTATTGCCGTAAGTATTATAAGTTTTATAAAACCTGATACCGTATCCTGTATATCCGCTGATACTGTTCCCTATCACTTTGTATAGTGAACTGTCTACCGGACTCGTGTTGCGGGTGTCTACATATATACCATTGACTCCCGTTACTGTATCTCCTCCTTCCCTGCCACTATTGGTTATTGTATTGGAATCTATTTTTGTTAATCCTACTCCCAAAGCCTGTATCCCGTTGTAGTAAGTATTTGCTATGCTATTGTCATAAACATTAGCTGTGGTATAACCTCCTAAAGTTATTCCATTACCCATTCCTGATGCGAATTCAAGACCTATATCACTTATCTGGTTGCTGTCTATATTATTTGTCCCTGAGTCTGCACTGCATAACTGAATGCCTGAACGGTTTGTGCTGTCTATTATGTTGTTCTTGATAGTGATGTTGCTCAATCGTAATGGCTTGGGAGATACTGACTTTCCACTACAGGTCATTACTGCTGTTCCATTCGGATCATTGGAACCTAAATAGATTCCTTCCCATTTCGTTTTTATTATCCTGTTATCATGAATATTCAGATTATTGATCCGCCAGTTAGGGTATTGTAAGGAGTCTGCACAGCTGGCAACCTGCTGGGCCACTACTCCATACACCTTTTTATGTACATCAATATTATTTATTTCGATGTTCGACGAACGGCCACTTATATTGATCGCAATACCGGACGAAGAAGCGGTATCCTCTATACGAAATCCATATTTATCAATACTGCCTGTTCCTGCTATTTTTATATACGTACAGTTTAATAACGACATCCCTGTTGACATCTTTGCCTGACCGCCTTCATTGGTTATAGTAACAGGACAGGTGGGGGTGCCATGAATATTCGTCAGGTTAAAATAGGAATATGGATTGGAGGAGAACTTAAACGTTAAGGTATCCCCTGGTGAATAGCTAAAAGTAGCTCCATTAATTGATGACCCTTTATCGCCTCCTTTAATTATATATCGTTTTTTACCACCGCAGCCAATAATAGTACCTGACGTATCAGGAACTCCTCCACGGGTATATTGCAACATCCATTGATAAACATTCATTTTACTGCCTGTAGCTGTGGTATCGCTCCAGGTAGGATCATACCCTTGATCCCATGCAGAATGGCCAACGCCCACCAAACTTGTTAACACACCGGGAATAACAGGTCTGTTTTTATTAATGTAGGTATCAACATAAACCTTATCTGAATCATAAAATGCATCTGCTGTTCCACATATTTCCCATACAGGTATACCATATTTAGCAGCATTTTTAATCTTGGGAGTTCTGTAATTTTCTAATGTGGCAGCGCTGATGGGTACTATTGCAGCAAGTTTTTTACAGAAGGCAGTATCATCAGTGATACCTGTCCATGTACCATATCCACCAGCCGAAAGACCTGTTATGTAAATCCTATTAGTATCAATTCTATAGCGGCTAATAAGCACGGGGAGCATACATTTCACATGTGTCTCCTGGTACGACCACGAGGGAGCCTGAGGAGATACTACAATATACTTGTACAATCTCTTGTCCTTGGGATTTGTAAATTCCATTTTAAGCCCGTCTGCTATACGCATCGGCAAAGCAGTGCGCAGCAGAGTATCGATAACAGTACCCGCCTCACCTGAGCCATGCAAAAAAACAATTAACGGATAATGTGTTGTTGTACTATCGTAATCTCCGGGGAGTGATAAAAGAGCCTTTGTTGTATCTCCAAATACAGTGGTGGGCAGATTTATCACTAATTGCCCTCCGACGATTTTTTGTGAATAAGCGGTAAAAATAAATGACACAAAAAATGCTGTCGTAAGCAATATGTTTCTAAAAATAGCATTAGATTGCTTAAGGCTATAAGCTAGATTTCGAATCATTATGGGAATATTTATGGGTGAAGTTATTTATCATCTATGACAATTAGATATTCTCTTTTGTTATTGATTTGCAAATGGTTAATAACGCTTCATAAATAAAATGATATTCTAACCTCCACCTGTTTTATGTAAAATTCACATATAAAACATTGTCGGTAAGTAAGAAATAAATTGTAGGTAGTATATGGACTCTGGAAGTATAATTTGACGGTAATTTGTTCCTAAGGTTTAGACGATTACCAAATTTTATTCCGTGAATTTTCAAATCCTTTAGGCTGGACAATAGTAAACACACGCGAAATATTAAATCCAAAATGGATTTGTCCCTTCGCCCAGCTATCAGTAGTCTGGGCAATAAATGTACGTTCTGTTATACCTGGGGAATTTGTAAAAAATAATTGAAATACGTGCCCGCCTGTTTCAATATCAATGCCAACAGACAACGAATTATAATACTGTCCATGCAATTCTGTACCCGGGATAACGTAATAATATTCTCCGGTTATTGCGATACGATGCGATACTTTTATACGGCCCCCAACACCTACTGATAGTATATTGTTCTTGTCATTAGCTGAATCAACCAGGTTATAATGTATTATTGTCGGCATTACCTGCAATGACAGCCAATCATTGAATTTTCGCGCTATTAGCAGTTGATTTACATAATATAACCGGTTACTGAAGTAATATTTTTCACCTTGTGGCAATGATGGAACCGGCATGTCCTGTAATGATATAACACCTATATAGCTAAGTGAAACAGGCATAGCATGAGTTTTTTGACGCAACAATCTTACTTTAGCGAAACCATCGTATTCCTTATTTAAAGTACTTCTGCCAACGCCTACCATCAGCCAGTCTGTAATACCGTAATCAAACCCTAATTTAGTAGTGGCATCATCCAACCCAAAGAAATTTTGTGCTCCCTGGTTTAGCTGCCCAAAACGATGTGATATTCTAAAATCAAGGGTTCCCGCGCCTAAATTTTCAACAGTATGACCATTGATTAGCCTGGTGCTCTTAAAAGTACCAAGTACATAATCATTGTTCGAATTACCCTTGCCTGTATCCAGCATACGGGAAAGATCATTTACCGATGTATCGTTTTGCGCAAATAAATTGGTGGTCAGCAAGGTTAATACAAATAAAAATAGAGCTTTGCGCATAATGTAACGTTTGTGTAAAATTAGGGAGTTATGAATATTTCAAGGCTGCTTAAAACGCTAATTGTTAGGCGTTCCTTCATTTATCCATCTGATGATTGTCTCTATCTGGCACTCAGGTAGCTTATTTGCATTCTGAGGCATGGCTATATATCCGTTAGAATGTGTGATGCAACCAACCAGCCTGCCACTCTGCACAACATTGAACACGTGTGCATAATTATCTAACATAAATCCATATTGTGCAGTAGCCTCATCATGGCAGCCGCTCAATGCGCAATTTTGCAAAAAGATAGGCAGCACATCATTTGAAAAACTGATGGTTCTCGTTGTATCGCAGGTAACAGAACTACCGGGGGAATTATTGTTAGAGTTAGGGTATAGCTTAGTTGCATTGTCATTGTAGCAGCTATATAGACCGACAATTAATAACGTAGAAAATATTGCTACAGGTATTAGGTAATTAATTTTATTATTAAACATTAAAAAAATATTTAAAAAGACATAATGATAGGACTTAATGCTAAGGTAACTATTTTAAAATACAGCCGGTCAGTGAGACTCCGGTAATATCATTACCTGAACAAAAACCTTCTATTGTCACATCCCTGCCTTTTTCTGCACTAACACCCTTATCGCGCATAGCACATTGTACCCCGGCAACAGGATCATTTGTTTTGAGTACGATCATTGTACCCCCGTCCTGGTTTTTATCCACTTCTGAAACCGTACCAGTGACCACAATTGCTTTATTCAGATATTGGGCATCAGCTTTAGTTTCATCTGTGCTAAAAGCCTTCGCTAGGTCTACTGCATTAATTGAAATCCCTTTGGCGTTTTCTACCTTAGCGTGCGGCTTATTGTATAGAAAAATACCAATGGCGATACCACCAAGAACAAGAACCAATAATATAATTAACACTTTTTTCATGACTCTTAGTTTAATGTCCAAATATAAAGACAATGAGCAGCACCAACCAATATTAAATCTATCATGCTGTGTATAAAAGAATAATTTTTTAAGTTTTATAACAGAATAAGAATAAAAAAATTGTATTAACTTCGACTTAAATCATATAATTTTATACGCTCATTTTCTCAGAGGATATAAATCATATGCAACGTGCACCATATACATTGGAACAAGCTACTGCTTTGTGCAGAAATTTGCAGCGCATAGTAGGATATGCATTCGATAAAAATTTGCCTTCAATAAGCAATATCGAATGTGTGGCTGTTTCTCCTTATGACCAGACTAACAGGAAAATGTTTATGCTGTATTATCTTTTATCAGGCAATCCATTAAAAGCCCTGAAAGAGGATTATAAGGGGGTGCAATATGATATAATTGTCATTGCACATTCCGTTAATGATGAAAATGACCTTGTTCATTACGACATCAACACCTGGCTCACGAAAAACAACCTCTCCATAAGCGATATTTTTCCAACGCAACCAATACTAAATATTCTCTAAAAAATAAAATAGCTGCTTATTCCCTATAAAGAATATTGATTATTATTTTACTTAATTTCTTTTTTTAAAAATATAATATACGGTCTATTATAATTTTATTATCTTAGGCACGGTTTGTGTTTTTTATTTTTTGTTTTGACAAGTCTGCTGTTCTCTACAGCAGACTTTTTTAATTATACAGCTACTTAAAATAACATGAATTGTTTTTATATGAGCAACAAGGATAGCTGTTAAGCATATTCTAAAGGAGAAAACCGTTCGATAAATTGTTGTACTTTGCTTGTAGGTATGGATGATAGGGTAAAAATTTTATTGGCTGATGATGATCGGGAAGATCGTTTCATTATGGCTGATGCCTTTAATGAAATCGGGCTGCAGGAAATCGTTCACTTTGTGGATAATGGCGAAAAGGTAATAACATATCTTGATGAAATAAATATAGAAATGAAGTTGCCCACCCTTATTGTGCTGGATCTAAATATGCCATTGATGAATGGCACTCAAACCCTTAAAATACTCAAAAACAATTATCGTTATAAAAGCATACCCGTTGTCATCTTTTCTACGTCTGTGAACGATATAGAGATGCAGGAATGTATGGAAATAGGGGCTACATCATATATCATTAAGCCGGTAACATATAACGAATGTATCGAGACTGCAAAACAATTTTATTTTTTCTGCATGGGTGAGTTTAATCCCAAAGCTTAATAAAATAACGAAACTGTTAATGAAAGGAGCCTTTTTATAGGGAGGCTCCTTTCATTACAGAAAACTTTGTGATCACTTGTCTTTTGAAATAAGCGGCGGCATTAGTTTATAAACCACTGGAGTTACAATCCTCGATAATAAGGTAGAGCTTATCAGGCCACCTATCAAAACAATAGCTAATGGAGATACCAATGGATTAGTAGATATGGCTATTGGCATAAGCCCCCCTATGGCTGTAAGAGATGTAAGTATGATGGGTAAAAAACGCACTTCACCTGCCTCTCTGATGGCTTCATCAAGGCTTTTGCCCTGTGCCCGCAGCTGATTAGTAAAGTCCACCAACAATATCGTGTTCTTCACTTCTATACCTGCAAGTGCGATCAACCCAATTATTGCAACAAATGACAATGAATTACCGGTAAGCCACAATGCAATAGCAGCCCCAACAACCCCCAATGGTATCACTGATAATACTATTAATGTACTCTTAAACGTCCTGAACTCAAGGATAAGCACTGCTATAAATAAGAAAACTGTCACAATAATAATGCTTCCAAATCCACCAAATGAGTCATTTTTTGACTCAACTTCTCCACCCATCTCATAAGAATAACCCTCAGGGAGCTGCATTTTGTCCATTTTACCGGTCACATCATTAATAACTCTGTCTACTAAAAAGCCCTTTTGAACATTAGCCTTAATAGACACTACTCGCTTTTTTTCCTGGTGATTAA